>JAUWHC010000299.1 GCA_030606095.1 Promethearchaeota archaeon
GAGAACCATAGGTGTTCTTTATAGTATAGATGGATTTTCCTATATGTATCGATAACTTCATTTTTTGAAACTATCATCGCAGAATTGAATATTTCATCACCATCTTTCTCAATGAAACCTCCAATTACGACTCCACCTGTATCTTTTGATAATTTCTTTAGAAATTGAGCGGTTTGCCCATTAGAATCTTCCGCTAAGGATTCAGCTTCTTTTTTTGAGATGAAAGCGTAACCGGTTGCGAAAAGTTCAGGTAATACAATTAAATCTGCTTTGGTATTGCTTAATAAGTTCTTTACTTGTTCAAAATTTTGATTTTTTTCGTTAAAGGTTGGAGAGGTTTGAACATAACCAATTTTCATGACTAATCCTTTTTTTCAGTTTTTTCTTCGGATTTTTCTTTTCTTATATAAATTCTTCTTTCTTTGAGAGGTATTTTTTTTTTTACATGCCGGATAACATATTGTTCGTCGTATTTCTTTATTAATCCGTCAATGTCTCCAATGGTTTTAGTAAGTTTTTCGAGTGGAATGTCTTCGAAAAATCTATTTTTCTTAAATTTTTTCGCAGGACCCCCATTGTACACCCAACCTTCTTCTAGTTCTTGACCAACCATGGTAGACGACCAAGTGTTTAAAATGCAGTTCTTTCCTATATGAGTTCCAGGCATAATTATTACATGTGCGCCAATTCTAATGTTTTCTTCAATGATGGTTTTTTTAATGATTAAAAAGTTTCCTATAATAACCGAAGATTGAATTATGGCGCCCTGACCAACAACTACATTTTTACCGAACTCGATATATTCAGTATCCACCCAACCTTCAAAAAGAGAGTTAGAAAATTTTGTTTTAACTCCAAACATCTTAAAACAAATATTGTCTAAAAATGGAAAGGGAAATTTATGCGCGAGCCAGGTTGGCCACTTTTTAATTGTATTTCTAAGACTCCAATATCTATAATCTTTATCTGCAGGATCCCTTAGAAAAACGCCTTCTCTTGGTTTATGAAAAACATTAACTATAATTAATAAAATTTTGGCAAAGAATATTGCAGCAAACACGGTTGTGACATACATTACAATAAAATAAAGAGGTAAAAATATATAAAAATGAAGTGGTCTTATGTCGTTCCACAATATCTGCCAATACCACCAAATTTCCAATATCGCAGGAAGTAGACTTATCCATATTAAAAAAATGTACAAAAGCAAATACTTTTTCTTAGCCAATACGGTTGCACAAAAAGGACCAACGCGCATCGAATTCGGAACGCTCACTTTTTAACGCCTCCCTTTTCTCCTCTAATTAAATGTTTTTTATCTTCGTCGATATTTACTTCGTGCTCTACTTCAGTTTTTTCTTCTTCGTCAACATCTACTTTGTGTATAATATCTCTTCTCATTTCAGCGTATTGATTAGGCTTTAATTTTCTAGCAGGAATACCTGAATATATCCACCCGTCTTCTAGTTTTTGATTAAGAGTGGTAACTGATACCGCACCTAAAACAGTATCTTTTCCAAAGTGAGTTCCAGGAGCAATCGTGCTCTGTCCTCCAACAAGGGAGTAATCTTCGAAAGTTATTCTTTTGATGATTAGATAATTACCTACCACCATTGAGCTCATTATAGCCGCCCCTTGACCAATAGTTACGCTGTTTCCAAACTTAATAAACTCAGCATCACACCAAGCATCGTTTAAGTGGCTCGAAAAATCCATACTTACCCCAAACCAGCGAAATGCTAATACGTCCATCCAAGGTAAAGGCCAGTTTCTTACTAGCCACAAAACAATTTTTTTTATTTCGGTTCTTAACCTCCAAAATTCGAAATCCGTGTCTCCCTTCTCAGTTCGGAATATTCCCTCTTTGGGAAGGTGAATTAAATTTATTAAAATTAACAGAAGCTTACTAAAAAAGAAGCAACTAATAATGAAAAGAAATGTAAATGCTAATAATAAAATGGGCAAAAATAACAATTTAATTATCCATGGTTCTGTGCCTTGAGTGTAGCCGTACCAAAAGGTGGCAACTATTAAACCACTAAACCAAAAAATTGGTATATATACTATTAAAAACTTAAGACTAACTCTATTTATAGCAGAACTCGTTGTAAAATCAATATTAAAATCAGAATCATCATCTATGTTTTCAGGACCTTTATTTTCATCTTTTATAGCTTCAACCATTTTTATCTCACGCTTTTATTTTTTATGTTTTTTTTTCATTTTTTTCTGCTTCTTTTTTTCTCCTCTCTAACTTTGCGCTTTCTTGCTTAACTCTTAAATTTTCAGCCCGAATTAAGTCTTCTTCGCTAATCTTTAAGTAATCCATGGTTTTTTTCTTGAATATTCTACGCAAAGGCATGCCAAAGTAGTAATTATTTCCTTTTAACAAATTATGCTTAGTTGCTGCTGCCATTGGCAATAAGTAGGAATTATCTCTTAGTTCGCATCCAGGGGCAATGTTATTAAAACCCCCTAAAGTAACATTTTCTCCCAGCTTAATTTCAAAGTACACAATATTTCCGAAAACGCCCTCAACAAAATGGCTAGATAGTGCCGAATTAACTCCGATGTAGCAATTTTTTCTGACATTTACATTTCTATCCGTAACTACTGATTCTTCTAGCGTACAACCCTTTTCAATCACACTGGTTCCTACAAAATTAAAAAACCAATTTGCTAACCAAGGAAATATTCCTTTCATGAAAGCGTTTTTTCCGTATTTAATCATAAAGGATCTTATATGGTACAAATTAGCAGTTTTAGAGGGGATGTTTCTTGGAATAATGCCATCTTTACTAGGTGAAATCTTTTCAGTATGTCTCCAGATAATTCGCGAGATCAAACCTACCAAAAATAAGTGGATCAAATAACTCACAATAAGAACTATCGGAAAGGCTAAAAAAGCTAGTAAAGAATCAAGGTTCGTAAAGACAACAAATAAGTTATCTACCCTTAAAAAGAGAGGGATAAAAATTAATAGAACATACTCTATAAATACAATTCCCGGTATTACATATGAACAATAGTATATGACAAAAAAGATACTTAAATACCAGTGGAATTGGAGTTTAATATTTTCTTTAGCAACTTCACCATCAGAGTTACTCATATCAAGCGGTTCAATTTCATCTGACATTTTTTACTACACCAATATTATCGTTAAAATCAATTATTTTTAGTATTTGAACTTTCTAAATCGAATTTAATATTATTAATATTAATAATATAGTAATCAATTTCAATTTTTTTTTAAATATGCTAACTAATAAAAAGATATTGATAATGAAGATTTCTATAAGTTATAAAAACCGACGTAAATACATTAGAAAACCATAAGAGATGTAATATACATTAATCGTTAAAAATTTAAACTAATTGGGTAACTGAATAGTAAATGTAGAATAAAAAGAAATATGCAAGATTTTAACAGATTCATCAATAGCTTAATAACATTGAATCAATAGTTTTATATTATATTATAACTTAAATTAAAAATTAGGTTAAGGCACTTAAAATTTAGATATTTTTAATAACGCCGATAAAATTAATGTCTTAACCATTATCGCAAAAAAGGAGTAAAACAATGACTGATAATTCGTTTTCATTAGTAGATTTGTATCCAAAATACGTAATAAACTCGAAAGGCGAAAAGATAAAATTCGAAGTTACTAACATAGCAAAAGTATTAAACAAAGAAACTGGTCTTGATATGCACATTTCGGAAAAAGTTACAGAAGATGTTATTCGAATAATTATAGGATTAGGAGTTGATGAGATCACTACTAATTATATTAGAGAATTAGTATGTGTCGAGCTAACTCAACGAGGCTTAAATAAATACCGAAATTTATTTGCGCGAGCTATCAATTTGGAAAACATTTCTTTCAAGTTAGACGACAATTTTATCGCTAAATTTATAGGGAAACAACCTGATTGGGGGCCTTTAGGGCACATCACGTACAAAAGAACTTACGCCAGAGTTGTAGAAGGAGAGAAAAGAAAAGAAGAGTTCTGGGAAACGATCAGAAGAGTTGTCGAAGGTTGTTATTCAATCCAAAAAGAGCACTGCATCAAGTTAAGTTTACCTTGGAC
>JAUWHC010000065.1 GCA_030606095.1 Promethearchaeota archaeon
ATTACAATTATAAGACAACATCACCATCGATTCTTACAATTCTTCCATCGACATGCAACCGTTTATCGCAATATAATTCTATCGCTTTAGGAAAGATTTTATGCTCCCATTCTAAAACTCTTGGTCCTAAAGTTTTTTCTGTGTCGGTATCGTACACAGGAACGCATTTTTGGATGATGATAGGTCCATGATCCGATTGAGGATCCACAAAATGAACTGTAGTACCAGAAACCTTTACACCATATTCTAAAACATCTTTGTGAGAGTGCATCCCTTTGAAAGAAGGCAAAAGGGCAGGATGGATATTCATAACGTTCCCATTGAAAGTATCAATAAAACTTTGGCTTACTAATCTCATATAACCGACTAAAACAACTAATTCACAATCGTATTTTTTCAGTACAGTTATCATCTTTTTATCGAATTCTTCTCTGGGGAGATGAAGAAACTTATTAGTTTCAATTAATTCATGTGGTATGTTATGATTTTTCGCTCGTTCCATGCAAAATGCTTCAGCTTTGTTACAAATAAGTACTTTTACGCCTGCCTTATGTTTCAAAATGCCTTCCTCGCATGCTTTTATTATAGCTTCGAAATTACTCCCAGAACCAGAGGCGATCGCACCTATTTTTACTTTTGACATAGTTCGTTCTAATTTTCTTTTTTAAAAAAAGTTTATCATTAAAACAAAAGAAAAACCCCCTCCTTTAGGTGAAGGATGAGATTTGCAGTATATCATTAATCCTCTAGTGCTAGTTATGGATAAAATCTATAATGATAATATTTTTATTCTATTAACTCATATAACAATTAGAAATTAGAATTAATTCGTTGTTAAATTTAATCTCTGGTATTAGTATTAATATCTAAGAATTGTTCTATTTGTTTAAAAACATCGTTTAAAAAATTAAAATAACTGTACATATGATTTTAAAGGAGAATGTAATTAGGTTATAAAATTCATTCAATTTAAAGAAAAGATTATTTTTAATAATAAAAAAACCAATAGCTTTTACATTTTTAAAACTATAGACAAGAATTACATAAAAAAATTGAATATATATGAGTTTCGAAGGAGAACTACAAAGAATTAAGGATCAAATTATTTCACATCTCCCTGCCGATATCAAGGTTAAAAAAATTGAATTTGAAGGTCCTGAAATAGCCGTTTATTCCGAAAATGAAAATTTAAATCTTATTGAAAGTTCAGATATTTTAAAAGAATTAGCGAAAACTATGCGTAAAAGAGTGGTTTTTCGCTGGAACGCGGAGAAGCGCAAGGATCCCTCTGAAACTGAGGACTACATAAGAAATCTAATTGTCGAAGGCGCTGAAATTTCCAATATTGAATTTGATCACACCCGTGGAGAAGTTATTATAGAATCGGTAAAACCAGGGTTGGTTATTGGAAAAAAAGGCGTTAATTTAAAAGAAATACGGATGAACACTTTTTGGCAACCTAAAACAATAAGAACGCCACCGTTGGAATCGAGAACCATTGGATTAATTAGAGGAATGCTGAAAAAAGAAAGACAAAACCAAAAAGACATACTCTTGAATATAGGAAAGAGAATTCACCGCCCTGCCATTTTTAAAGATTTAGATATTCGCCTAACTTCCTTAGGTGGTTTTAGAGAAGTCGGTAGATCGTGTATCTTAATGCAAACAAGAGATAGTAGCATTCTTCTCGATGTAGGGTTAAATGTCGGCAATAAAAACGATCCATTTCCAAATTTTGATATTCCAGAGTTTTCAATAAGGGATTTAGACGCTGTAATAGTCTCTCATGCTCACTTAGATCATTGTGGAATGGTACCTTTTTTATTTAAGTATGGGTATAAAGGTCCCGTGTATTGTACGCTCCCTACACGAAACCTTTCGACCATGTTACAATTAGATTTCGTTCAGATTTGCGAAAAAGAGGGTAAACCTGGTCCTTATTCTAAAAGGGATGTAAAAAGCGCTGTACTCCATACGATACCTCTCTCATGGGGGAAAGTTACGGATATTGCTCCTGATATTAAGTTAACACTTCACAATTCTGGTCATATATTAGGCTCTTCAATAATTCATTTACATTTCGGAAAGGGTGGATTCAACTTTATATACACAGGAGATTTTAAATATCAAAAAACAAGACTTCTAGAGAAGGCGGCTGTAAAATTTCCTAGAGTTGAAGCCTTACTTATTGAATCAACTTATGGAGGTCCTCAAGATCGAATCCCAAGTAGACAAGATTCTGAAAGAGACCTTAGACAAATATTAAATTCGACGATCAAGAGAGGTGGCAAAATTCTTATTCCCGTATTAGCAGTAGGGCGAGCCCAAGAGCTAATAATAGTGTTAGAAGAGTTTATATCAAAGGGTATTATTGATCACGTCCCAATCTTTTTGGACGGATTAATCTCAGAAGCAACAGCTATACATACCGCAAACCCCGATTTTCTTAGTTCTGACTTAAGAGAAAAAATATTACATCAAGGCAAAAACCCATTTTTAAGCGACTTTTTCACGACAATTTCTAGTCAAGAAGAAAGGAACGATGTAATTTTGGGTGGACCTTGTATTATCTTAGCTACGAGCGGTATGTTAATCGGAGGACCCTCAGTTCAATATTTAAGAAGATTAGCCGAAGATAAGAAAAATTCTCTTGTATTCGTATCTTACCAAGTAAATGGAACTTTAGGAAGCAGGGTTCAGCGAGGTTTCCGCGAGATTCAATACACCAATGAGAAAGGAAGGACACAGCTCATAAAATTAAACATAAATATCTTTACTTTAGAAGGATTCAGCGGTCACTCTTCACGTAGCCAAATCTCGCAATTCTTGCGTAGAATTCAACCCAGACCAAAATTAGTTATATGCAACCACGGCGAAGAAAGCAAATGTGTAAGCTTATCGACGATGATACATAAAAAATTAAGAAAAGCCACTAAAGCTCCAAGAAACACAGAGACTCTTTCGCTTAAATAATCCATTTATCTCTCTATTTTATTATATTTAAGATTTAAGTTACAACTAAATATTTTACTGTAATTTTTAAAAAACAATAATTTTTAATTATTAACTAAAGAAATAAATTTTAAAGGAGTTGATTTTTTGCCAATAGCAGAAAAAAAAATGGAAATTAAAGCTTCCGTAGAAAAAGTTTATGAGATATTAAACGATTACATGGGATTACCAAGATGGAATATCGTTGTAAATGAAATCGAACAACTCGAATCTAAAAAATATTTCCTAAAAACTAATGTAGGGGACATAACAAATATAGAAATTGAGAACATACCTCGCGAGAAGATGACATCAATCCAAGAGGGAAGCCCTATGAAAAAAATTGGTTATATTTTCGAACCGAAAGGCGATGTAACTAAAGTGACGCTTTGGGCTGAATTTGAATTAGAAGACCAAAGAATGATTATGGAAATGGCAGGAGATTTATTTTTAAAAAGTTTAAAAGTTTACATAGATTACCTTGTAGCGGGTGGAAATCCCGAAGAATATAAAAAGTCCTTCAATAAAATTAAAAAAGCTTAAAGAAATTACTTCTTCCATTTTTTTTTATTTCTCATTTTTCAATTCAAAAACGCACATACCTTTTTAGAAGACTAATTTTTTTAACCAGCGATTATTTATTAATTTAAAATTTAGCAAGTGATATCTTTGAGATTTAAAAGGTTAAAGATTAGAGAAAACTTAATTACAATCACTCGAAGAATAGTTCAGATTTTAGCGTTTTTACTGATAAATTACATAATTATTGAAGCCATCTTTCCTATTAACCTATTTAGTTTAGAAGGAATTATTAAGGCACTACCCATTTTAAACTCGCCAAGAAATCCTCTTTCTGATGGAGCAGGAATGTTAGAATATATCTTCTTCTCCATGGCAGAAGGCGTATTCCCATTTTTTCTTGTTGCAGTGTTAATATTAATATTGTTATTTTCAAATCGGTTTTTTTGTGGATGGATATGTCCGATTGGGGCGATCCAAGATGTGTGTGCTGCGATACCTACTAAAAAAAAGAAAGTAAAACTTGGAACCCATAAGAATCTTCTCAACATAAAGTATGTTTTTATAATTATTATCACATTAATCATATTCCCATTAGGAATTACAAAAAATTCGAATGTCATGTTTTATCTCGATTTTAAAACCCAGTTAGGTGTTTTTGCTAAACGACCAATAGGATTTTTTTCTTTATCTGAATTTATTTTTGTGTTTCTTCCAGATATAATTCAGAATATCTTTTTACCGGCAAAATTCGATGCTTTAGAACTCGGAGGATACATCATAATAGGTTTATACACTTTAATCATTGTTCTTTCGGTGTGGTATCCACGAATATACTGTAGATACATTTGCCCTTTTGCCGCTATTTCTTCGGCCATAACCGATTATTCTTTTTTAAAATTATCCAGGAACCCTGTTAAATGTGTAGGTAGGTCTGAATGTGGAATCTGTGAAGACATTTGTCCAAAACAGATTAGAATATTAGACGAGCCATTTGAGTTCTTTACTGGGAAGGGAGAATGTAATTTTTGTTTGAAGTGTAAAGAGAAGTGTCCTCATGATGCGATATTAATAAAATTTGTAAATGTATAGGGCAATATGATAAAATCTTTAATAAGAGACCTATAATAAGTTGCAATGGATCCTAAAAACCTGAAAATATACAGATTACATATGCGAAGAGATTCTGATATTGGATTTAAGGCTATATCCGATTCTCAAGCGGTAAGATTATACGAAGAAGATGATGAGTCTAAAATCGATATTAGACCCGCTTTTTTCAGAGATGTTGACCGTATCGTTCATAGCAAAGCATATGCTCGTTATATAGACAAAACACAAGTTTTTTTTGGTTTTAACAACGCAAATATCACCCATCGCTCGTTACATGTTATATTAGTCTCAAGAATTGCTCGTCAAATCGGGCGAATATTAAAACTAAATACTGATTTAATGGAAGCTATAAGCTTAGCACACGACATAGGCCATAGCCCAAGGGGGCATTTGGGTGAAAAAATTCTTGATGACATAAGTAAAAAGTATAAAATGGGTACATTTAATCATAATGCTCAAGGATGTAGGTGGTTGTCGTACTTAGAAAAAAGATTTCCAAATAAACCTGCGAAAGGATTAAATTTAACGCTACAAGTATTGGACGGAGTTCTTTGCCACGATGGTGAAGTTTACGAACAAGGATTAAAACCAATTGAAGTAAATGGAAAAACTTGGGAAGACCATTTAAATGAATATGACGACGCACTTCACGAAAACAAAATAAAAAGAATCCCAATGTCTTATGAGGGAGTAGGCGTTAGGATAGCAGACACCATAGCATATATCGGAAGAGATATCGAAGATGCGATTTTAATTAAATTCATTAAAAGGTCTGACATACCTAAAAGTTGCACAAATGTACTTGGCGATACTAACCGAAAAATAATGAAAACTCTAATTATGGACCTCTTAAATAATAGCCTTGATAGCGATATGATTGGTTATAGTGAGGAAATCTTTGAAGCGCTAAAAAGATTGAAGGAATTTAATTATAAACAAATATACGGTCGAAGAGATCTTTACAAAAGTAAAAACTCAAAAATACCTTATATAGAAAATTTAACTAATCAGTTTGAATTAATATTTGAAAAATCTTTGAAAGATCTGGAGGAAGAGAACTTCAACTCACCGATTTTTAAAGATCACATAGAATATATCGATGATAAAAAATATTCTACTTACTATAAACCTCTTAAAAATCAAAATAAGTTAACTTTAGTCGTGCGAGATTATATCTCCGGAATGAGTGATAAGTATTTCAACGAGATTTATACAAAATACAACCTTAAGCATTAATAATTGCTCGCCGATGTATGTCACGGATATTCTGATAGCACAAGCGGGATGGCTCATGCTTGGGTAGATTATGGGGCTGAGGCTTTTATTGGAGCAACCATAAGTGTACCTATCGCTGATCAATATGGTAATCGATGGAATGATGGATTTGTGGGCGCATTCTGGGAAGAATTGTGTGAGAATGAAGGTACAATACGTTCAGCAACGATCGCTTTATGTGATTACTATAACGCTCATTATGGTAGTGGCTGGAATCTTGGTGATGAATGGAAAATTATGGGAAACCAATATGCTACACTTCCTTAAAAAATAACATAATATATATTAATTTTTTTTTATCTTATAATATCATATACGAATCATAATAAAATAAGAACAGAAATGAAAACAGTGATTTCTATTACAAACAAAAAAAAATTACTTCTAAGGAAGTTAATGTTAATATTTTTTTCAGTTTGGTCGTATATACCGATAATTATAGGTATTTTAATTCCTATGGTTGTAGTTTTACCATTAGCTTATGGTTCATGGATTATTTTTTCTCTATTGTCTGGATATTTGGCGTTCGAAGGATATATTCCCATTACCCACATTTATCCATTTCAACTTGTACTTCTTCTTATAATAGAGCTTATTATTTTTATAGGAGGCGTTGTTTTATTCTTATCGGGGTTGTATCGTCTTGCGAAAGGGAGAAAACATAAAATATCCATTGTAAAAACCGGATTGTATAATTATATTCGACATCCTCAAATTTTGGGGATTAGCTTAATTTCCTTACCTTTTGCCCTTTATATTCCCGGATTTAACGATTTAGGGATACGCATTGGTGAAATTTTTTCATGGACATTATTTACTTTTTTTCTCACAATTTATTCGAATCTTGAAGAACACAATCTTACTAAAAAATTTCCTGAGGAATATAGATTATATCAAACTCAAACTGGTTTTTTTTTACCTAAATTCCACCTTCGGAAAAAAAAAAAAACCAAAAGAGTTGAATTCATGACAATTCGAAAACGGTATTTATTTCTTCTTCTTGGCTATCTTATCTTGGTGTTTGTAATTTTTATTGTGATTGAAATTTTATCTAAATTAACTTTAATTCCAATTATTATTTATTTCTAAACTGGATTACAAGCAAATTGATTAAAACAAAAGTTCTTTAAGATAATTTACTATAACCTACTACCGTTTCAAAATTGAGCTTTTTTTATAATAGATTCATTAGGATTAAAAGATTCATTTTTGCTTAACTATTAAGCAGTTTCAACTCATCTCTAATTCTTAATTTGACCTTACAAAAAATACTAAGATATTATATTAACTATTTAATAAAATAAAGTGGATTACACATGGAGGAGCAATTTTTTTTTTAGTTTATACGGGGTTTTGTTTTTTTCAGTTTCCCTGAAAGTCGTCGAAACGGCTTCCACACGGGGTTTAATACCCTCAGTTAGAAGAGTATTAATAAAAACAAGTTTTTTTTTTAGCATCCTCCAAATAAGAACTGTGTAATCCAATAAATTATAAGGTTATTCTCTAATAAAAATCTATCTTTATTCAGAATAATAATATTTTTTACAGAAAAAATATTATAATTTATCAAATCTTTGTTTTATTAAAGCCCAGTGGTGTAGAGGTCAAGCATTTGGGGCCCTGAACCCTGCGACCACGGTTCGAATCCGTGCTGGGCTATTTTTCATCTATCCTTATCTTTAACCCGTTCTTTTTATTATATGATAACCATATTTAGTTTTAACTGGCTGAGAAATTTCACTAATTTTTAGCTTCATACACGCGTTCCAGAACTCTGGAACCATATCACCCTTAGAGAATTCTCCTAGATTGCCACTCTTTTTTTTACTTGGACAAGTAGAAAATTTTTGCGCTAAGCTTTCAAATTTATCTCCTGCTTGTATATCCTCATATAATTCTTGGGCTCTACTAAATTTATCAACCAAAATGTGACTTGCTTTGATTTTTCCTCCGCGAATGGGTGCTCCTCCAGCACTTTTTCCTGAACCTTTCGAACTCTGACCTTTTTTTTGATATCCGGTCCCATATTTACCCTTTCCCATAATTTTCATCTCTATCAAATATTTTATGATGTTCCTTTTTCTGCGCGCCTTAATTCGGCTTTTTTATCCATTATTTTTAAGTATAAATCTGTTGTAGTATTGGGAGGTATCATCTCCTTATCTTTCCTTACGAGCGTTATTGCTTGTTCTGGGCATGTTGTTACGCAATTACCACACCCGATACATAATTTTTGCTCAACAACAGCTATACATTCAACCATCGAAATAGCATCCATCTGACATCGATTTAGACAAGTTTCACAGCCGATACATGAGGTTGAATCAACATTTGCGTAATAATTAGAATAAAACATTTCCCAAGGACGCTCAATCTTCTTTAAATTTGTTATAAGATCGCAACAACATCCACAACAACAACAAATGAAATTAGGATTTTGAGCGTTTCCAGGTTGAAGAATCAAACCTTCTTCTTGGGCTTTTTTAAGTATATTTAAAGCTTCATCATTTGTTATAAATCTTCCGTTATTTATATCTACGACATGTTGAGCAGAATTATTTAGTGCGAAACAGTGCTCGCGCATATTCGTCTGTTTACACGACTTGCCGATTAGATCTTTTCCTTTTTGGCATATGCAATCCATTATAGCAATCTTCTCAGCACTTTCAATAATTGTTCTTAGTTCGTCGTATGTGGCAATATTGTGTTCTGGCGTGATGCTTTCTTCAACTGGAATAGTTCGTAATTGGTTGATTTTAGTACTTAAAAATTCGTTTCGGTATCCCTCTTCAAAATATTGCTCGATGTCTTCATAAAACTCTTTTGTAATCGACTTTACTTGATATTCATACATCCCTACTGCTAAAAAGGCGAGATGATATCGTAGCTCTTCCCCATTTTCATCCATCATTTTCTTTAAATTGATAGCACCCTTGTGATACATTTTGTCTAAGATGAATTCAAGTTCCTCTATGGATTTTACTTTCTTTTTAACCCTGCGATAAATCTTTTTCACAGGTTCGGGGATTAATCGCATGTTAATAGCAATTTCTGCTTCTTCAAGAGTAAAGAAAAATTTTAACAATCGAATTTCTACGCCTGATTTAGTCGCAGGAAAGCCTATAGGTAAAGTATCTAATTGCTGTTGCAGCTTTCGATATATATTATCTTCTTTTTCAATCATTTTTCTCGTTTAAACTCTACTAAAATAAAACATCAAATTACTGAATTAAATTAGATATATTTATTAAAGTTACGCCTATACCTTGATAAGTTTTAGATAAAGTTAGAGAAATGTTGTAATGTTATTGTAAAAATAGGAGAATGTAATATTGAAAAGGAGTATAATAATAAAATACTTTATTTTAATCTAATTTATAATCAAATAACGGAAATTCTTAAGTTCTTTAATTCCATTTACATCAACTACAATATTTTGAAAATCTTGTACAGTCCCTTCAAAAATCACAAAAATAATTAGGTTTTCTCCTTGAAAATATTGATTCTTATTCATTATTTGCTTGTTATATCTACTCTCTATCTTATTTAATTTTCTCTGAATATTCGGATCGTGAGGAGCTACAATTATCATATTTCCAACAATTTTTTTAGTAGTTGGAATTGCTTCTCCGTAGGATTCTCCGTACGATTCTAAATTTGAGACCTCTATATCTGACATTAACCTTAATAAGGCATCTCTTATTAATTTAGATTTGTTTTCATATTGATTTTTAGATACTAATTTATTAATAAATTGCTTTAGGTTTTCATTTATTGAGAATGAAATTATTGGCATAATTTTCCACTTATTTTTTAAACTCTTCTTCTATCTTAATAATATTAATTTGCCGTAACACTTATAAATGTTTTTAGAAAAAATAATCACAATTTTATGGCTCGCGCAATGACATTTTTGAATTTTTCTACATCGTTCACCAGTTTATCGGCGTCCTCATCGCTAATTTTATCGTCTTT
>JAUWHC010000005.1 GCA_030606095.1 Promethearchaeota archaeon
AATTGAGATGATATAAAAAATGAGCGGGGCAAAAGATTTTAGATATTTAATACCAGAACGTATCTTTAAACAAATCACTGACAGAGCCACAGAAGTTTATCCCAACATTGAAAATTACTGGATTTTTGCGGATCGTAAAGAAAACTTCGGAATAGTTAATAAATTTATTATCAATCCAGATTTGAGAAAAACCAAAACTCACGTAAAACCTAGAAGTTGGATGCGATATAAGAAATCGAAAATCTACAATATGCGGAAGTTTAAACAAGAGCTTGGAGTAGATATAGTTTGGCAGGCTCATACACACCCTTCAGGAAGCGATAAATTACACCCGATCGATAAAAAAATTTTAAAATATCTCTCAAATGGTGTAATGATAATCATAATTCCTAATCTTCCCGAAAATGATCCTCCTTTAAAAGCTCATTTAGTCGGTTGGTATTACGATAAGCGATACACAAAGAAGCCAATCATCGAGAAAATGGTGTTCGAGATAATCCAAGAGTGATTTTGAGCTTTAATTTCTCTCTTTTCTTTTTAAAATTTAGTTTTTTCTAATTAATGAAATCAAGCAAAACTTTTATCAATACATACTATGAATATTATTAACCCTAACGATATTCAAATTAGTTTAATTAGAAATAAGAGCATGATATTATGGAAACAGACGACCAAAATATTATTAAAAATGAACTAATCGAGATTAATAAAGAACCATATTTCCAAGTCGATTTTTTAAAAGCGATAATGATATTTTTGGTTATTTTTGATCACACCATTCCTTTGACCGTCAAAGGAATGATGGGGGTTGCGCTTTGGGAAAGAATATCGATACCAGTATTTCTAGTTATTATGGGTTTCAATATGGGTTTATCGTTTAGACGAAGAGGAGAAACTTCATTAAAAAAATTATATTCTCGGAGCTATTTTAAAAGGAAATTTTGGCGTTACATATTTCCTTTTCTCATTTTATATTTATTATCAACTTTCGTTGGCCTATTGATTAGTGGTTTTAACTTTTCTGCGTTAAACCAATATCA
This sequence comes from Promethearchaeota archaeon, assembly GCA_030606095.1. Lineage (GTDB taxonomy): Archaea > Asgardarchaeota > Lokiarchaeia > Sigyniarchaeales > SOKP01 > SOKP01. Next base: position 1,041 of record JAUWHC010000005.1, read on the forward strand.
ACATGGATGGCATTATATTCACTTATTTATTGGCATTTTACCTTTTTGGGGTCCGGGAAATTGGTTTATCCCCGTGATTTTTGGAACTATTTTAATTATGCCCTTGTTGTACAAGGGATTTTCTGGAAAACTTCAATGGCGAATATTAACACTTATATTATGCTATCTTATAGAATTAAGTCTTCAGTTAGGATTCTTTTTTACTTTTGGTCCGCCCCCATTTCCTTCTTGGGAAGCGTTTTATATTAATTTATTCATTGTCACCAGTCCATTATTCATGCTTTCTGCGATCGGATTGGGAATGTGGTTTTCAAGGAACCCTGATCTATTTGCCAAACAAAATATCTTTATGTGGATTCTCTTTCCATTGAGTCTTTTTTATTTAATTTTATATTTTTTTGGTTTTAGATTCGATTTCATAAGAGGTGACTACAATTTATTTGTATTTCCTTACTCTGCATTTCTTTTTTTAGTTGCGATCAAAATGCTCCCTAAGAAAGGGAATAATGCAATTGCTAAAGCAATCTCTTGGATTGGTAAATCGACATATCACATATTATTAACACAAATTTTATACTTTGGGATTATTGTGTGGTTATATGGAGATCATTATCGAGCAAGCATCTTTGGAATCAATTTTAGCGACGATATAATAATTTTTGGATATTTACTAATCAATTGGGCAATATGTATCCCAGCAGGCGTTTTTTGGTATTACTTAGAAAACAAGCTAAGAAAATTTCATCTAAACAAAAAGTATTGAAAGTAAAAGAAGTGTGGTTTTAGAATTATCACATTGAATTTTTTTTTAATTTTTCTTTTTTTAATTTCAATACAGATCAAATACGCAATACAATGAAAAAGTATTAAAATTTTAGATATTTATATGTAAAATATACCATTTAAAGTTTATAAAAACAGCAAGCAATCGTCGCTTAGCCTGGTAGAACGGAAAAGCGTGCCGAAAGCGCCGGATTGCTAATCCGGTGTCCAAACGGACTCGTGGGTTCGAATATCCCATTGATTACAATGAGATCGGGACTCCCACCGATTGCGTTCTTATAACATTTAAAAATCAAGGGCCCATGGTCTAGTGGTTATGATTCAGTTTTTTAGAAATTGAATAATAGACGTCTCGCTAGTATGATATGATTCGTGTTATACCGCGAATACACCGAGAAGGTCGGGAGTTCAATCCTCCCTGGGCCCACCATTTTTCCATTCTATACAAATAGTTTTCTGATTCTTTCAGGTCTAATTGCGCTCAACTTACAATTTTTAAGGTATTTACCGATATCTGCAATAATTCCTGGAGCGGTTGTGTTTTGTCTTAGAATCACGATATTCTCAAGAAATCCAAATCGCTCTATTGACGCGATGTCTCGATAATGACCGGTCCTTATAAGAGCTTTTTTGAACTGACCTTTTGTTTCACCGCTTACAAAAACACCTTCGAGATTTTCCAGAACTAATTTACCGTATAGTGCTAAAGTCTTCTGATCTAGATTGCCTTGTATTTGTTCTTTTTCTTTATCGATTGAAGTAATTTTTATATAAACAGGAAAATGATCGATAAAATCGTAATTTTTAATAATCTCTGGTAGCGAAACATCCCTTCCTTTACACAATTGTTTTCTAAGAGCGTGAAGATTAAGCAGAACATCCGTTTTAGGGTTTAAAATAGCGCAATCCACAAAAATTCCAAACCCTACCTTCCCTACATCTAATAAGACTCCTTTATACGTTTGATTTATTTCAATATTATCGAACTCAACGATAGTTCCAACTTCTTTTTTAAATAAATTAAGAAGGAAGATTTCTTCTGGTCCCGATATTAGAATCTCAACTCTATCGTCAAATTGTCTTACTTTTTTTATTTGGACTTTTGTATTTGGAAAGCTTTGAGCTAATTCGTTCAAATATTTTCGATATCTTATTGAAATTTCTGTTTTATCTTTATCTGTATAGATGTTATAAATTTTATCGTATAGAACTAAATTTTTTACCATAAAAATTCCTAAATATAGAAATATGAATCATAAAAATAATTATTATAATGGTAAGTATAGCGTAATATTTCTTATTTTCTCTTATTATATCAGTCATTTTTAACTTAATTTCGTTCTGATAAAATTTAAATTGATGAACTTTTATGATATTTTAAAGAAAAACATAAGAATTTGTTGATATGAATCATGGAACAACAACGATTTAATTATTTAGTTGAAGAACTAAGAAAATACGACGGTACGGAAGAGATTTTCTTATTGGATTCTAACGGTGAGATTCTTTTTAAATCCGAAGAATTCTCCTTATCAAACGAAGAAGCTAAAGCTATGCTTGTAGCGTGGAAACAAAAAGAACCAGCTCTCAACTTTCAGGACTATAGGTTTGCGATATTAAAAAATGATGACATTCAATTAGCGGCAAAAAATATAGCGGGGGGGAAGGGTAATATAGTTGGATCGATAACAAAAGGCGGAGATTACCTCATTGCACATACTCGAGACGAAGGTCTGATTTTACTTGAGTGGTCAATTTTTATCAATAAAGTTGCTTGGAGTTAAACTGTTTGGAGAATTCTCCTAATTATTGTCAAGTCTTTTAAAATTACGTTTTATTTCTTTTTATTTATATCCCGAATTTGAGCAAATAGATTTTATTTTTTATTATGAATTTGTGTTCAAAAGCTAATACTTTATTTAGACAAAATATAAATTTTATTAAAAATTTCAATATTTTAATTAGTAAAAAAAAAATTAGATAATTAATTAAAAATTAAAAAGGGATAAATATCATGTTCCAGCAAGCAGGACGAGGGTATGACATGGCTATAACTCAGTTTTCTCCAGAGGGGAGGCTGTTTCAGGTCGAGTACGCTATAGAAGCCGTGAGAAGAGGAACAACGGCTATTGTCTGTAGGAATAGTCACTCCGTTGTTTTTGCCGTTGAAAAAAAGAGTTCCGAACTTCAAGAAATTATTGGTTCAGAAAAAATATTTAAAGTTGACGACCACATTGGCGCAGCTATCGCTGGACTTACTGCTGATGCTAGGGTGCTTATTGACCGAGCAAGAGTTCAGGCACAAGTTAATATTTTAAATTACGACGAGAAAATTTCGGTTAAAGATAGTACGCTTAATATCTGCGAATATCTCCAACTTTTCACGCAGAACGCAGGTGTGAGACCTTTTGGAGTGAGTTTCCTCATAGCTGGAATTGATCCAGGTAATGAAAAGAGAGCTGTCCTCTATTTGACGGATCCTAGTGGTGCAAGTTGGGGATATAAAGCTTTTGCGATAGGTGCAGGTGCAACTGAAGCGCGGGTTTACCTTGAAGAAAATTATAAAGAAGATATTAGTGATGATGAATTAAAATTATTGCCTTTAAGAACTTTAAAAGAATTAATGGGTGATAATTTAAATAAAGAAACTTGTGATGTAGCTTTCATTATGAAAGACGATATTAAATTTAAATTATTAAGTGATGAAGAAAAGGAAGATTTATTGAATAAATTATAATCTTCTATAAAATATTTAAGGTTCAAGGTTAACCCTCATTAATTTTTATCAATTAATATAAAGCAAAAAATAGTAAAAAACGAGATCATTCAATAGTTAGTGAAAAATATAAATGATTGACAGAGCAAGAATAAATTTAGGTGGTTTCATTGTTGGGCGCATAGTAAAAGAGGGGCGCACCTTTGAGATGTTATTAGCCCCGGACAAAGCATGGGAAGCCAAAAAAATCATTCGAGAAGAAATAAACAAACGTCTTATGGAAGGAAGCAAAAAATCTCGCATTTCAGCTGAAGAACTCTTAAAGAATCCTAAAGTTTCAATTGAATTAATATTTGAAAGTTTTACCGTGTTTGAAGATTTGAAAAGGGGAAAAAAAGCGACTGACGGCGATATGGAAACCGTATTTAATACCACAGACGGAAGAATTATCGCGAGCCACGTTTTATTAGAGGGAGAAATAAATTGGACTCAGACCCAACGAGATGAAGAAAGAACTAAAAAATTAAAGCAGATTATTACAATTATCACTAAAAACGCGATAAATCCTCAAAATAAAAAACCGCACCCTTATCAAAGAATTGAAAAGGCTATAGAGGAAGCAAAAGTTAAAGTTGACTTAATGAGAAGCGCGGAAGAACAAGTTGACGATGTACTTAAACATATACGAGCAATTATACCTATTCGAATGGAGCAAGTGGAAATTGCGGTGAAAATTCCTTCGGCCTTTACGGCAAAGGGTTATAATGTTGTTGCGCAATTAGCACAAATTAAAAAGGAAGAGTGGCAGTCGGATGGATCGTGGGTTTCAGTTGTTAGTTTGCCTGCAGGATTGCAAATGGAATTGATTGATAAATTGAATAAGTTAACTCATGGACGAGTTCAAACTAAGTTAATGAAATCCTAACCAAATAATTTTTAACTAATTTTCCTTCATGGTTTTTTACGATAATTAATCAAATGTATAAATTATAAATAGAGAGTGATTAGAAATAAATGGAAAATGAAGAAGATGAATTAATAGAAGAAACTATTACAGATAATGATGAAGGTGAAGAAACAGCTGAATTCGAAGGTGAAGATATTTCCCGGGAGGTTGTCGTGCCAGGAGAGGTATTGACAGAAGATATAAAAAAATTTTTACCCGGAAGAGGTACAATTTTAAATAAAGAAAGAACAAAAATAATATCTTTAAATATTGGTTTAAAGCAGATTAATAAAAATTACGTTAATGTTATCCCTCTTAAAGGGTTTTATACCCCTCGAGCAGGAGACAAGATTATTGCTTTAGTTACAGATAAAAACCCCGTCAAATATAGGTGCGACATTAACGCTAAAGATGAAGGGGTTTTAAAACCAAGAAATACAGAAAAAAGAGGTAAATCGAGGGGATTTAGAGGGGGAGGTTCAGAACATGCAGCTCCTTCAACTGACAAGTATCAAATTGGAGATATATTAATTGTTAAAGTACTTTCTGCAGATCGTCTAAATCAACCTGAATTAACAACCGTTGGTCAATATTTAGGCAAAAGAAGAGATGGCATAGTTATCTCAATTGATCCTCCAAAAATTCCACGAGTTATTGGACGTAATGGTTCTATGATTAAAATGTTAAAAAATTTGACTAAAAGTAATATATTTGTAACGCAAAATGGGCGTATTTGGTTAAAAGGTGAAAATATTGCTTATGAAAGGTTATTAATTGACGCAATAAAGAAAATTGAAAGAGAAGCCCATACAGTTGGGTTAACAGACCGAATTACAGAATATATTAATAATGAAAAAAAGATAAGAGGTATAAATTAAATGCCACTAATTATTAAAGATGAGTATCCAGAAAAATTATTTCGTGAAGATGGGAAGAGACTTGATGGTCGAGACAAACACGAGTTAAGACCTATAAAAATGGAAGTAGGAGTACTAAAAAATGCAGATGGTTCAGCATATTTAGAATGGGGCAATAACAAAATTTATTGCGCTGTTTACGGACCTAGAGATGTTCATCCGCACTATTTAGCGAAACCAGATAAAGGAATTCTAAGAGTTTTTTATAGAATGTCAACCTTTTCGGTGTTTGAAAGAAAACGCCCAGCTCCAGGACGCAGAGAAAAAGAAATTTCAATGGTATTAACAGATTGTTTAGAACCTTTGCTTTTTCTTGAACTTTATCCTGGTAATTCATTTGAGGTTTTTATTAACGTGATGGATGCTGATGGCGGAACACGGTGTGCTTGTGCCACAGTTGCTGCCTTAGCACTCGCTGATGCGGGTGTTCCAATGAGAAGTCTAGTAACAGCTGTTGCCGTTGGAAAAATCGATGGAGAATTAGTAACAGACTTATCAGGAATTGAAGATAAAGCGGGTGATGCAGATTTACCGTGTGCGATAACATGGTTTAATGAGGAATTTTCATTACTTCAATTCGATGGTAAAATGGATTTAAAAGAGTTTGATAAGTGTTTAATTCTTGCTAAAAATGCTCTAACAAAGATCCATGAAATACAGCTAAATGCGCTAAAAAATAAATATATAGCAATTCAAGAAGAATATTCTGGAGGAAAGAATAAGAAATGATGAATACAAAACGCGTAATCTCGACGATAGAAAAAAATTACATTCTCAATAATTTGAGGAAAGAAGAAAGAATTGACGGTAGAGGACTTTGGGAATATCGAGATTGGACTATTAAACCAGATGTTATCTCTTCAGCAGAAGGATCTGCTGACGTAACATTAGGAGATACAAGAATAATAACAGGGTTAAAATACGATGTAGGAACCCCTTTTCCCGACCTTCCTGAAGAAGGCGTTTGTACTTTTATGGCGGAACTACTACCTTTAGCATCTCCTATATTTGAAAGGGGGCCTCCAAACGAGCAATCAATTGAACTTGCACGTGTTGTTGATAGAGGGATTCGACATGCAGACTGCGTCCAAACAAAAAAACTCTGTATAAAAGCAAATAAAGCTGTGTATATTATATTTGTAGATCTATATGTTATTAATTATTCGGGGAATTTAATTGATACAGGTGGTATAGGTTCGTTAACTGCATTAATCTCAAGTCACATTCCTGAAGGAAAATGGGTAGACGATCAAATTGAATGGACGGGTAAATATTTAACTGGAGAAACTCTTGTAAATGAACTACCAATTGTTACAACATATGGAAAAATCGGTGATATCATCTTTTTAGACCCTAATTTACCAGAAGAACTTGTGAGTGATGGAAAAATCTCCATTTCTGTTACAGAAGATAAAATAGTATCTATTCAAAAAAGTGGTCTTGCTACTTTTTCTATAGAAGAAATAAATACATTGAGTAAGAAATCTATGGAGATAGGTAAAAAACTTAGGAAGGAATTTAATCTTTGGCAATATAAAGTTAAAGATTAAAACTTTTGTTTAATTGTATTTTTTTTCAAATTTTATTATTTTTATTTTAAACTTTTTTTTAAGATTATTCGAAATCAAAATTATTGTTTTCTAACTTTTCTTAGAGTTTCAAACGTGCCATATCCTCCCGAAATTCCATCAAGTTCGAAAGTTCCAAATGCTTGTACTAAGATTGATTGATTACCATCATCATCTTGAAAATTAACGGGGATAATTGAGCCTACATTAGCTTTGAGTATATGTCGATCGCCGAGGTTATCAATCAATTCTAACTCTGAACTTACAGGTAAAATACCATCTTGTTGAAATTTTTGATTTATTATTCGTAGCGTCTTTAGAGGAATATTTTTTCCATTTTTAAATAAAAAACCACCCGTAGATAATCTGCCATCATCAGTAATAATCGCAGCAGGATTAATTGCTAAATCTTCGTTAAACCAAACTACGTAATAAAACCAATCTCCAATACCAGTCCAATCTCTTACCCCATAAGTGTGGTCTCGTTGTCCTAAAACCCGTTCAATGTAAAAGATATCATCACCTACTACTAATTCCCCAGAAACAAGTCCTATTTGTTCCCAATGTTTATCTCCTGATTTTTTACCGATTTCTAGTGATTCTGGAGTCATATATTCGCTATATTCATATGGTTCGTTGATAGGTTTAAATGATAAATCCATTTTAATAGATTGGACTTTTAAAATGAGTTTTGGGTTTTCACGTACTTTTGGTAAGTCTAACGAGTTTTTTACAAAAATCATATTACCTTTAAATTTAAAATTCCAATTTCCATCTGAATGCCAACCATGTACCATTCCTTTTACTTTAAGGGCATCTGAATAATCTTTTTTTTTAATCTGTTGGTGATATCCTGCTACGGAACCATCAGGCAGAAAAAGAAAGAAAAAAGTCATGCCCTCCTGTTTATTTGGTTTAAAACCAATTCTAGACATGCCCCCTAATTTGTTCTTTTTACTATAAAAAACAAAATAATAACTTTCGTTCCATTCAGGATGTTTGGTTGATTTATCTATATGAGTTATTTTTTCCATTTTTGTTTTAAATCTTTGTTAATTTTTAATTGTAATAATTCCATTATAACCATTAATATTTACAATTTGACCGCTTTTAAAGAGTTTACATGCGTTTGGAACGTTGGTTACTGCGGGTATACCATATTCTCGAGCAACTACGGCACCATGGCTAAGTATTCCTCCCGTTTCAGTGATAAGACCTCCTATTTTTGAAAATACAGGAGTCCATCCTGGATCTGTTCGAGGTACTACGAGGATCTCGTTTGTTTTAACTGTAGAGATTTGATTAATAGTTCGAATTACATGAATTTTCCCCGTAATTATTCCATGGCTTGCTGGTATCCCTTGGAAAATTGAACTATCTTTTGAGTATTTTAAAACATCGTTAAATTCGTGGGAACCTAAAAGAAATTTTGGAGGAACATCATGTTCAAATTTTAGAAAATCTCTTTTTCTATTACTAACTTCAATCTGTAATTTAGACATTTCGCTCTCATTAAATCTATGATGTAATAAATCTTCAATCTCTCTTTTTTTTAGAAAAAATATATCATTTGACTCCTTTAGAATTCCCTCATTAGTTAATAGTTTTCCTATTTCTAAAAAAACCCTTCGATTTCTTATAATCCAGCGATCCAAGTTAAATCTCTGATTTTCTCTAAAGATTATGTATAATCGGCTTAGTTTTAAAATAACACATAAAATTTTCCATTTTATAAAACCAAATCGTTGTGATCTAATTTTATATTCAACAATCTTCTCAGTTTTTTCTTGGATCTCACAGCTGAAAAAATTATTATTAATTTTTTTATGTGTTGTTTCCGTGGTTAATGATTTTAAGATATTAAACATGTGAATCATTGGTTCTTCGCTCCAACGGGGGTAATAAGGCTCTCTAGTGAATCCACGATCGCCAAATTTCTTTAAAAAATTATCAAATTCTATTAGAAAATTATGAATTTGTGAATTTTTTTCATGTTTTAGCAGGTCATAAATGTTTTCAGATTTATTATCGAGTATTATTGTCTTTAAGTTAGAGTTATCTTGAATTAAGGCCGCTAATGAATGAATTCCCTCATTTGTTTCAGTTAACTTGTGTTTTAAGCCTGATATTAAAACGGGATAATATAGTAGCGATTCATTTTTCCCTAGAAAACGAGTAAGAAGATATTGCGTCATTAAATTCATTCCAATATTGTGAACGGGGATCCCATATCTTACTAGACTGAAATGAGGAACCATTGCACGATTGAGTTCTTCAGCAAGTGAAAATAAAGCTAGTCCATCGCTTGTATCTTCGATTTTTTTGATTTTTAAATCAAAATTTCTGCAAAACGGATTAAATATCATATTAGTCCACTCATCGTATTTTACCGCAGTTTTAGTAATAGCACCATCAGGATCATAAAACTTTATTCGAATTTCTGCAATTACACGATTCTTAATATGGAAAGGAAGGTTTTTAATTGTTTCCTTACCGTAGTATCCATAACCTTCTGGAAAGTAATTTAAAAGATCATCATTTCGCAACATTTTAGGAATTTCATTTTCTACTTTAAGTTTAAGAACTTCTAAATTGAAATACACGTGACCATTATAAAGCTTTAAAAGCTGATTATCTATATTTTCATAGCCCAAAATATTATTTGCCTCGATATTAACAATTTTGGTTAAATTCTCGCCTAATAATTCGAAAAAGAGAGGAGTAACAGGATCATTCCAATAATCATCGCTATAACCTCGACTCCACATTTTTTTTTCTCTGTTTTTTTGGGGGCTCATTGAGGTTATAGGGCGCGATTGAAGAAGATAGATGCGATCATCTTGATCTATAGCCCATTCGATATCTTGAGGCTTTCCTCCAAAGATACTCTCAATTTTGCTCCCAATTCTAGCAAGTTTAATAATAATCTTGTCTGAGAGAGAAGATTCCGTGCTTTTTTGTTCGGAGAGGATTTTTTGCTCGATACCACTATCGCCATTAGTTTCTTTTGAAAAAATGGCAAATTCTTTTTTTCCTATTCGTTTTTCAATGACTCTAAATACTTTTTTTCCTTTTGTAAGTATTTTTTGAACAATGTATTGATCGGGATTAATCTGGCCAGACATTAAGGATTCTCCCAATCCAAAATTGGATTCAATAAGAATTTCTGAATCATCCGAAGTAATTGGATTAGCTGTAAATAAAACTCCTGCAGATTTTGGTGAAATCATTTTTTGAACAATGGTTGCAATTTTAACGCGTTTATGAGGTATCAAGTTTTTTATCCTATAAGATATTGCTCTACCCGTCCAAAGAGAGGCATAGCACTGTTTAATGTGATGAAAAGTTTGCTTGAGACCTTTAAGATTTAAATAAGTATCATATTGACCCGCAAATGAAGCCGTAGGTAAATCTTCTGCCGTAGCTGACGATCTTACGGCAACATAATAAGAATCATAATGAGGATATTTAGTAGAGATTTCATTGATGAGTTCAGTAGGAAGTGGGCTGCCCTCAATAGCGTCTTTAATTGATTTCGCTGCTGCTTCAATAGAGCCATAATCATTATCTTTGATTTTATTTAGTGAATCTTGGATAATATTATCAAGCTTATTATGCATTAGAAATAAAGTATAAGCCGAATTTTTTATTACATATCCTTCTGGAACAAAAAAATCTTTTGCCATTAGAAAGCTCAGATTAGCAGCTTTATGGCCGATCTTATTAGTATCATCAGTTGATATATCAGAAAAATTTACTGTAAAAGTACCTTCTATAACCAAATAAATCCACCATGAAATTTAGAATATTAATCTAATTTTTAAATTAAAATCTTTAATATATCTTTGTTTAAAATTGTTTATAAAAGTTAATTTGACTTAAACTAGAAATTAGCGAATTTAGGGGAAATTGATTTTTCTTAATTGGAAAAATTTAAAGTTTATAGTAGTTTTTATTTAAACACAATATATTAAAAGAAATTAGTGATATTAATGGGTAAAACGAAGAAAACTGGTCTTTCCGCCACTTTTGGAGCGCGCTATGGCTCTAATGTTCGAAAGAAATGGAGATTAATCATGGAAAAACAAAAAGGGGGAACTTTAAAATGCCCTCGATGCGAAACAAGAGGATCGATCAATAGAATCTCGACTGGTATATGGCATTGTAGAAAATGTAATGCTAAATTTACAGGAGGGGCATATAACACACAAACACCTCGAGGCGCAGAGTCCTTTAGAATAGCGAAACGAAAACAAAGAGAATCAGAAGTAATTGAAGAATAATGATTAAAAATAATTTTTATACAATAAAATCTACTTTAGAGCTTAAATTTAAAACTTCTAAACTGTGCGATATTTCTTATAACTCATTTTTACCAGAATTTAATATAGTAAAATCGAAAAGATCTACAATAGCGATGAAAAAAGAGGAATATTCGTTAATATTCCAAATCGATAGCAACGATATCACTGCTTTCAGGGCAAGTATTAATGAGATAATCAGTTTCGGAAAGGTAATTGATAATACGCTAAAGATTGTTGAAAATTCGTAAATTTCATATTAGAAATTTCATTTACCAAAATATAAAAAATATTATGTGATTATCATTGACAATAAATTATGAATCGTTAAATGAAGAAACAAAGAAGAAATTTCAAACTCTAACTCAATTTGGTCAAACCTTAGAGATCCTTACACAACAGAAGTTACAAATTGATAGTAATATTAGAGAAACAGAACTAGCGATAGAAAGTCTAACTGAAGCTACTCCAGATACACCTGTTTACAAGAATATTGGTGGCGTGATGGTAAAAAGTACTCGAGACAAACTACTTGACGAGAAAAAATCTAATAAAGAAACTCTAACCATGCAATCTAAAACGCTTGCTCAAAAAATCGAAAGAACTAAGAGCACTTTTGAGAACATGCAGAAATCTCTTCAAGAAGATTTACAAAATCAATAATAAATTTAATATTTTTATGCTTAATTTTAAAAAAGATGATTTTTTAAATTATTTAAAGGGAAAAAATCTCTTAATTGCCACTCATGATTCAGCAGATCTTGACGGTTTTGTGTCTGCTTTAGTTTTAAAATTCTTTTTTGAGAATTTTTTTACAAATCAAAATATATTTTTAACATTCTCAAAATTATCTAAATATACTAAAAATTTCTTGGTAAAATTTCTCCAAAGATTTCCAGATTTTAATTTCCCTTCTGAAAATGACGAAAACTTCTCGAATATTGATGTTATAGTGATAGTCGATTCAAATAATTTAGAACAAATAAAATTGTCAAGCACATTAAATTTGGATGTACCCTTCATTTTTGTAGATCATCATTTAGATTTAAAAAAGAATTATGATGGAAATGTAACATCATTGAATTTAATATTTGACAATTATTCTTCGACAGCAGAGATAATATTAGAGTTAATTGATAGTTATAACTTCGATCTTCCAATCCCATACAAATATCTTTTAATATCGGCGATTTTAACCGATTCAGGGTTTCTTAAATATGGAAATACCAAGACAATCAAGCATTTATTAAATATTTTGCAAGATGAAATAGAATTACAAGATGTTCTACTTTTATTGGAGAACGAAACTGATATCTCTAAAAAAATTGCAAGAATTAAAGGGTTACAAAGAGCTAAACTAATCCGAGTTGATAATTGGTTAATTGGCATTTCACATGTTAGTAGTTTTAGCGCTTCCGTTGCTTCAACTTTAATAAATGTTGGATTTGATGTTGGAATTGTTTATACAAAAGAAAAATCTAGGTATAGAATCAGCGCTCGAGCAAAAAAAAATGTATGTTTAAAAACGGGGTTGCATCTTGGGAAAATTTTAAATGGAATAAATAAATCAGATGGTGGTGGGCATGATGGCGCTGCGACTTTAAACGGCGAGAATGATTTAGAACGTAGTCTTAATGAAATAATAGATACTATAAAGCTAACTTTAATTAATTATCGACCCTTATAAATCAAAAAGATATGCAGATACCCTTATATAATGAGCCTAATTAAATTTAGCAATTTTCATTTTCGATACAAAGGAAACGAAGAATACGCCGTAAAAAATATTAATTTAAAAATTGAGTCTAATAAATTTATTTTGTTAGCCGGAGAGACTGGATCTGGAAAAACTTCGCTAATCAGATGTATGAATGGATTAATCCCCCAATTTTATGCGGGTTATTATAAGGGATCTGTGGAAATCTCAGGAAAAAACACTACAGAAACATCTATATCAAGTTTATCTGAAGATATTGGAATTGTATTTCAAAATCCTGAAAACCAATTAATTGCAATGAATGTAGAACATGAAATTGCTTTTGGCTTGGAAAACCTTGGATTTTCGAGGGATATTATTAAAGAAAGAATTGAAGAAGTTGTGGAAATAACTGAAATTGAAAACATAATAGATAAGGCGCCTTTTGAGATTAGCGGCGGTGAGCAACAACGAGTTGCTATTGCTTCAATTTTAGTATTAGAGCCCAAAATTATCGTTCTAGACGAGCCTACCGCAAATTTAGACCCTTTTTTTGCTCAAAAAATAATTACTTTATTAAAAAAAATCCAAATTGAAAAGAAAATTACTGTCATAATTAGCGAACATCGAATGGATTTAATTATCCCAATTGTGGATGATATAATCTTGATGAAAGAAGGTGAGGTTATTGCTTACGACGATAAAGATACGATAATTAGTGATGATATTTTTGAGAATTTAAATATTAATAAACCAAAAATATATTCAATTTTTAATCAATTGAAAAAAAAAATTTTATTTGGACAAAATATTCCAATATCGATTCAAGATGCTATTAATTTATTAAAAACTATCAATTAAATTAGAAAGGCTATGAAAGAAAATAACTCGTTACCTTTAATAATGATGCATGATGTTGAATATGTTTATTCAAATGGGACGGTAGCATTAAAAAAAGTCTCTCTCAATATCAATAAAGGCGAGTTTGTAGCAATAATGGGACAAAACGGAGCGGGAAAAACGACATTAATTCGAACTTTTAACGGCTTAATCCGCCCTACTAAGGGAGAAGTTTTTTTAGAGGGTGAAAATATCGACTCTAAAACTATTGCTACTTTATCTAAAAAAGTAGGAATTATTTTTCAAAATCCTACACATCAACTTTTTTCTAATACAGTTGAGGATGAAATTAAATTTTCGTTGAAAAATCTTAATTTGGACAGAGAAGAAATTCAGATAAAAGTTGATAAAGTATTAGAAGAATTTAATCTAGAAAAGTATCGAAAACGATCGCCATTAAGCCTATCTGGCGGAGAATCAAAAAAAATAGCTATTGCTTCAATTATATGCCGCGACCCTGAAATTTTAGTTTTTGACGAGCCAACTTTGGGTCAGGATGCAAAAGAAATTAGATTTCTTGTTAAATTAATACATAACGAATTAAAGAAGGGGAAAACAATAATTATGGTAACTCATAGTGTAGAATTTACTATAGAAAACTCCCCAAGGACTGTTTTAATGAGCGGAGGAAGAATTATTGCTGATGGTCCAACAAAAAATATTCTTACTAATGAATTTTTAGTAGAAAAATCATCGCTAATTATGCCGCAAATTTATCAACTTAGAATTGAACTTCAAAAAATTGGAATTGACGTCCCTAAAGAAGTTGTAAAGGAGCAAGAAATGATAAATTTTCTTAACAATTATTTGGAAAATAAAACAATAACTATACCCGAGGAGCGTCTATAATGTCTTTAGAATTGCTCAGTGTATTCAAATTTTTGAAAAAAGAAACTTTTTTACATAGTCTAGATCCAAGAGCTAAATTATTGTTAGCGATAACCTACACTATTAACGCCTTGTTGTTCCAAGAAATTGTCCCTTTAACATTAATTTTAATAACTTTACTACCCATAATACTTTTAGGACGCTTATTTAAACAATGGTTAAAAAGTATTAAAGGAATGTCCTTTCTCTATATTTTTATAATTGTTTTGAACACCCTATTTATCAAGGACAGGGGGTTATCGTTTGCAATTGCCATGATTTTAAGAATCTCCATAATGATTTCGGCATTTTCGATGTTTTTCTTAACTGTCGACCCAAACGATTTGACTCTTTCTTTGATTGCTATGAAGATTCCCTATGAATATGCATTTTCCTTTTCATTAGCTTTTAGATTTGTGCCAACGATTGCAATAGAGGCTCAAAATATTATGGACGCTCAACAAAGTCGAGGTTATGAAATGCAAAAAAAAGGCATGATTAATCAGATAAAAAATCTATTTCCTCTCTTAATCCCTCTAATAATAAGCTCTATAAAAAGAGCTTTTAACGTCGCAGAGGCTCTGGAATCAAGGGGTTTTGGAAGTAAAAAGGAGCGTACTTTTTATTTTACGATTAAATATTCAACCAAAGATTGGATATTTACGATATATTTGATTTTGTTGTCGATTACTCTAATTTTTATCAAGATCCACTTTATTTCAATGCCATTATGGTTTAGATGGAGTTTACCTGTATGATCGTAAATTCTTTTAAAGGTTTAACCGAAAATCTTAAGTATTGCGTAGGAATTAATCAAATTGAGGTTGATCCAGAAGAATTATCTTTAGAAAAGCTATTAAAATTAATTGAAGTTATACAAAAAAATCATAAAGACACTGTATTACAATTTTTCAACGAAAAATACGTTCTAAATAAAGAACATATATTTCACGCTTGTTATTTCGTTCAAAACGCTTTTTTTAATAAAACTAATATTTCAAATAAAAAAAATATTGAATTTTTTTTATATTTGGCTGCTAAAAGGCAAATTAAGTTAGGTCTCGAAGATTTTGGGATTGATAATTATAATATTAATAATCGTAGAATTAGTTTTTGTATAATCTCCTCGGAAAATAATATTAAGCAAATTAATTTGGAAGTAAATAAGTATTTAGGTTCGAAAGATATGAGTATAAATTTAGAAGAGATATCTATAGAAAAATACAAAATCGTTAAAAATTATTTTAATTTTTCTAATAAGCAAATTTTAACTGTGTTAAAGTCATATGGTATTAAAATTAATTACATAGAACCGAACGAGAAAAATATTGTTAATCTATTTAGAGCTTTAAACGATTTAATATGTGAAGAAATGGCTTTGTTAAGTTTAGAGAAAACGAGATCTGATTAGAGCCTATTAAACTTACTATTAATTCTGATTAAATCGTCTGGATTTAAAAAACAAATTCCAGTAACATTTCCCAGGATTTCTATCCTTATTATTTTATCTGGATTATCCAAATTAACTTTATTATTAACAATTTTAGCAATAGATTCAATAGCAGTGTCTCTTTCTACTAACTCGTTTTTCCTACGTATTAAATCAATCTTAAACGACTGATCTTCATTAATATAAATACGATAATATTTATCTACGAATTCTTTGATAATTTTTATATTAGTTTCACAAACATAATCAATTGGTATAATTTTTAAAATATACTGAAAAAAATTAGAATCATTTTCTATTATCTTTTTAATTTTGTAAATAACTTCTTTACTATCAATATTAGTTAGTGCTGTTATCAATCCAGGATACTTTATCCCTGAAATAATGGGGTATTTATCGCCACACATTAACAGAGTAAACCAGATTTCTGCCTTTGCGTTCGTCTCGTTATATCTTGAGGTTGAGATCAATAAATTAAAGTTGTTCAAATTATACTCCCTATATTTTATCTTCCTTTATTTCTAAAATACTTTCGATATCTTCTTCTTTTATCAACCCAATTCGCAACATTTTTAACTTTTCTGAGCTACAATCAACGATTGTCGTAGGAACTTTCGATAGTTTTTGTTTTCCTCCATCAATTATTAAGTCAATAGGTGTTAAAAATTTTTTCGCAACTTCAGAACCACTAATTGACGGATTTTCTCCAGAATAGTTCGCAGACGTCCCAATTATCCCGCCAAAACAGCCATTTAATTTCAGCTTTTTTAAAATATATAAAACAATCTCGTTTTCAGGAACACGGATACCAATAGTATCTTGAAAAGCAGTAACTTCTGGAGGAACGATATTTGGTTCCTTTTTTTTTAAGATTAAGGTTAATTGACCAGGCCAAAAATGATCTGCTAGTTTTCTGCCTAAAATGTTAAACTCAGCAATTTTAGAAGCTTCCTCAACATCAGCTACTAACAATAATAAACCTTTAGATCGTTCTCGAAATTTTATTTCGTAAATATTTTCAATAGCATTTAGATTTGTTGGATCGCATCCAAGCCCGTATACACTGTTAGTAGGGAATGCGATAACCTTTCCTTCTATTATGTTTTCCACTGCAATATCGAGAAAATATTTAATTTCTTCTATTTTTTTTCCCGCTAATTTAATTAAAAAACCCATGATATTTGGTTAAAAATATAAATCAATAATAGAAAATGAAGATAGTAATAATTTAAAGATTATTTTTGGTAGTCTTCTTGACAACTTAACTCAACAGCAATTCGTTCCCAATTGCGATCGAGGCGTTCTTGTAGTTCAATTAAACCCTTTTCTGAGAGTTTTGAGAATCTTTTTTGAGTCGAAAGATATTCGATCAAAGGCGTCCTCTTAGAAGGGTCTAATAAGAGTTGGCTCTTCTTTGAAAGTTTCATAATACCATTCTCAATCTCATATAATATCCAAGAACCCGTTTTAACGGCTAAGCGTGCTAGTTCAATTGTATTTTCGGATTGATACCCCCATCCTGGCGGACATGGTGCTAGGATGTGAATGTATCTACATCCCTTAATTGATTTTGCTTTCTTAAATTTGTCGTAAAGGTCAAGCGGTTCACTAACACTGCATGTGGCAACATATGGAATCTCGTGAGCTGCCATTATGGCCGGAAGATTTTTTTTGTACCTTTCTTTTCCCAGCGTTGTTGTCGTTGTAACAGCCCCGTGAGGCGTGCTTGATGATCTCTGGATACCTGTATTCATGTAAGCCTCGTTGTCGTAACAACAATAAATAAAATCAGAGTTCCTCTCAGCAGCTCCACTTAAACCTTGAATACCGATGTCTGTCGTACCTCCATCTCCAGCAAAAACTAGAGTTGTCATTTCCCCCCATACTTTACCTGGAAATCGATAATCCTTTGCTTTGAAGGCGGCAGACATCCCAGTTGCTGCCGCTGCTGCCGCTGCAAATGCCATGTTTGTAAAGGGAAAAGTGGGTGCAGCTTTAGGCCATAATCCTACTACTACATTTAAACAACAAGCTGGCGTTACTAACGCCGTATTAGGTCCTAATGCTTTCATTGCCCATCGTAGGGCAACTTCGAGACCACAACCAGCACAACAAGAATTGCCTGGAAGAAAAAATTCTTCTTGGCAAGATTCTAATGCTTCTTTTAATTTTACCATTACCTATTTCACCTCTAATAAACCGTCCCAAAAAGTGCCATAAAGCATATCTTTCGGGAGCTCTCCGGTTTCGTTTAGTTTTATTAACATTATTAATTGATTTTTTTGTTGTTCTAAAGTAACTTCTCTTCCGCCTAAACCGTTTATCATTGGCAATATACTAGCGGTACCCTTAACACCGTGTAAAACTGTCTTTACCTCACAACTCACAGGTCCCCCCGTTGGGCTTCCAAACGCCGTTGCTCTATCAACTACTCCAAGAAGTGGCACTTTTTTAGCAATTTCAATAATATCTTCAACTGGAAAAGGTCTTAAATACCTTAATTTAACCATACCAACTTTATATCCTTCTTCTCTTAAATCATCAACTGCTTGTTCCATTTGTAGGGCTAAGTCCCCATAAATTACCATTCCTACATCTGCCCCATCCATTTTATATTCTTGAATTAAACCGTTTCCGTAATTTCGACCAAAGATTTTTTCAAAATCTTTTGCGACACTCTTGATTTTCTCTTTAGCTCTAACCATGGCATCGTGGATTTTCAATCTGAATTCGTAATAGAATCCCGATGGCATAATAAGATTTCCAAACATTAGGGGTCTTTCCGGATCGATCCACATATGAGGCCATCCCTTTTCATCTGGCAAAGGTGGTAAAAACGAATCAACTAGATCTTGATCTTCAATTATTACAGGTTTAGACGTGTGAGATAATATAAAGCCTCCATAAGCGACGAACTTAGGCAATAAAACGTCGTAATCTTCGCATATCTTATAGGACATTAAAACTTCGTCGTAAATTTCTTGGTGAGTCGCACAAAACGCAGTCATCCATCCAGTGTCCCGGCAACTAATAACATCTGTAAAATCAGCCCATATATTCCATGGTGGAGCTGCCCCTCTTGATGCGATTGTGGTGACAATTGGTAATCTAGACCCACTAGCCCAATGAAGCATCTCGAACATGTAAAAAAGGCCTTGTCCTGCCGTTGCTGTAAAAGTTCGAGTTCCAGCCATACTTGCTGTAATTACTGAGGCCATTACAGAATGTTCAGACTCCACTTTGATATATTGAGTTCCTGGCATTAAACCATTATCAACAAACTCAGATAATTTTTCTACTACTGTTGTTTGAGGCGTAATTGGATAAGCGCTTATTACTTGAACCCTAGCAGATTTAGCAGCATAAGCAGCAGAGATGTTTCCTTTTATTACTATAGTTTCTTTTTCTTGAACAAAATCATTTGTGGCTTCAACCATCTTTTATATCACTCTCTCTAATCATTTCAATATTTTTAGTAGGACATTCTTTTGCGCAGATTCCACATCCTTTACAATACAATAAATCAATTTCAAAATGCCCATCTTCTTTCTTTTCAATAACACCTTCGGGACAGTACATCCAACAAAATCCGCATTTATTGCAATTTTCTTGATCTATTATCGGTCTAAACGTTCTCCAATCTCCCGTCGTTCCCATATTTCCTTCAATAGGTAGGGAAATAGGAATTGGAGGTAGTTCTTTCCAATTTTTATATTCTTGAACTTTAGGACGTTCTTCTTTAGATTTATTAATTTTTTTCCATTTTTCAGATTCAGACATATTTATTCCTCCCTTACAGACTCATAAGCGTCTTTTGCCACAATCATGTTTTTTTCTAACCTATTTTCTCCAAATTCTTTTTTAAGAACTTTTTCCATAATCTTAAGATCGTAATACCCAGTAATTTTACCAAAAGCCCCTAACATTGGAATATTTAGAATTGGTCCACTAGAATGCATGAATCCTCTATTAATGCAAATCCCTGTTGCATCTATTAAATAGATCTTTAAGTTTTTTGGAAATAAACTTAAATCGATCGGTTTAGCGCTATTAATTAAAAGGATAACTCCTTCTTTAATCGTTTCTTTCACTCTTGGAATCTCTAACAAAGAAGTATCAAAAACCATGATGTAATCAGGATTGACTACACTATCGTAAGTTTTTATAGGTTTATTCCTTGAAATTTTAGTGAATGCTTGAATTGGAGCACCTCTTCGTTCAGCACCTATAATTGGGATCGCAATAGCGTCTTTAAAG
Organism: Promethearchaeota archaeon; assembly: GCA_030606095.1. GTDB lineage: Archaea > Asgardarchaeota > Lokiarchaeia > Sigyniarchaeales > SOKP01 > SOKP01. The sequence continues at coordinate 21,442 of JAUWHC010000005.1, forward strand.
CCTTTTTCAAAAGTCAATTGTGCTAATAACTGACTGGCAGTAATAGCAGTCTGACCACCCCGACCATGGTAGGTTATTTCTACAATTTCTTTATCTAGCAATTTTTTTTTCACTTATTCGTTATACAAAATTTTAATCGTTAAATTTGTACTATTACGGTTATTCTAGTGATTTTCACATAAAATTATTGTTGTACTATTAATTATTTCCAATACATTAAAAATTTCTGGAAAAGATTTATAAGTAAGCCGTTTAATAAGCAATAGACCACTATAAAGAATAATATACGCAAAAAAAGTTTCGCTTAATTGAATCAAAGAAGTTTTAGAATTTTTACATCAATTACAATAATTTAACTAAATATAAATGTAAATTATGTCAGAGAGAGCTGAAAAAACCGAAGTTAATTATTCCTTTAAATGTCCAATTTGTAGCGAAGGAAAAATAGAAATCAGTAAGGTGACATACGAAGTACCAGACGGAGATAAAATGTTAATTATTAAATTTGAATGTAACATATGTAATTATTCTAATAATGATATAATCCCTTTAACTACTAATTTTACTCCAGGTATTATGAAGTTAAAGGTTACGAATGAAGACGACCTAAAATCTAAAATATATCGTTCCCCAATTGGGTCGTTAGAAATTCCAGAATTAGAATTAGTTGTTAACCCGGGTCCTAGAGCTGATTTTTATTATACAAATGTAGAGGGAATTTTGTTTCGATTTGAAAACGCTGTTTCAATATATCGTAAAAACCTCGAAGAAGATGACGCTCAAATAAAAGAAATTGATAAAATCTTACAAGACTTGGAAAAGGCATTAAAGGGAGAATTTAAGTTCACACTAGTTATAACTGATACTGGAGGGGGAAGTTATATTATTCCTAACGATAAATCAAAATATTCATTCGAAAAATTCGAGCCGAAAGAATTAAATTAAAAATAATAAAGGAAATCATCATTATTTTTTAATAAATATTAATGAAGAATATAGAATTATTAAAAATGTGAAATCAAATGGAAATTAAAAAATTCCTCGAATAGTATAATATAATGACTTGATTTCTAACAGGTTAGGGGAGAAATTGGTAATTCTATTATTTTAAGTAATTTAATAATTTAACGCTACCCAAAAATTTTCCTTTAAATAATTAGAAAAAAACAGATAGTTAGATTATTTAAACGAAATTATGTGAATGTAATGGAACTATTAGGTAAAACCTTTCTATTGGTTATTGAACCTCTTGACTTTAGTTTGAAGGAGAATGCGTTCAACTGTAACGAATTTGGGTTCATGGTTGGGACTGAATCATCGTGGTATCTTAACAATATATTTAAATTCTGCAGAGATTATTACAGGGTCCGAAGCGATTATCTAAAATCAAACGCGTTAGATTCCTTAAAGAAAGAGATCAAAGAAAGTCTGGGACAAATTATTAAAAAAGATATTAAAAACGATGAGGATTTTCTTCGATTAATGGGAATATTTATTGACCTGTCATTTTTTACCTCATATTCTCACGATAAAACCACGTTTTTAACTGTATTTACCATGGACATTGAATCTCAACTTCTTTATTGCTGTTATGTTGGATCTAATGAATATGAAAATCCGGAGGAGCTTTCTAAACAATTCTTTAAAAAGATAAAGAGCCATAGCATAGGTAAAAGTGATGGGTCTTGTTTTGAAATCTACCAATTCCTTAATTAGAGAATCTTGAAAAATAATTTTTATTTTTTTTATTTATTGAGAGGTCAGTCATCTTTTTTCTTTTATATATAACGAGTTTATAATTTTATTAGAAAAAATAATTTATTAAAGGTAGTAAAAAAAAATGGATATTGATACGTATTTTTCAAGTGTGGTGGCAGGTTTTGAGTTTCTAATAGCTTTAGGCTCTGAAAGAGGGAATATAAAAAAGTTAACTCGACGACATGTTAAACCCGCAAAATCTAGGAGAGAAGCTCAGTGGTAAAATTAAAAGGAGGAATTTTATAAATGGAAATGAAAATAGTAGGATACCATTCAAGAATTAAAATAACACAAGTATTGCCCTGTGTATGTGATGATGTAACGGGAG
>JAUWHC010000218.1 GCA_030606095.1 Promethearchaeota archaeon
GCTTGTCGGTCGGTTTTTTGCACCCATAACCGGCGGCTTTATCCTTTACGTCACAAATTATTATTATTATGGAGTGTATCTCGTATGTGGTTTCTCAGGAATTATTGCGTTTTTCTTTGCAATGTTTTATTACAAAACTCGCAAATCTCGTTATACTCAAGCTGACATTTCAAGAAGAGAGTTATTTACAATAAAAGAATTTCTGAGGGGTCTAAAAGATGTTATTAGTCATAAAAAGATCATGATAATTAGTATTATTCAAGCCAGCCAATATTTTGCTTATGGAATTATTGAAGCTTACTTTATTCTTTATATTAGTTTTCTTAATTACGAACCTTGGTTAATTGGGTTAATGCTCGCTATTCTTACATTTATGCTAATTGTAGCCAAACCTTTTATGGGGCATTTATCAGACAAGATTGGCCGAAAACATGTCATCCTTGGTGGACTTCTTTTAGGAGGTTTTGCAACCTTGTTTATACCTTATACTGCGAATCTAATTTGGTTATTCGTTATTTTAATAAGTTTTGGTATAGGAATGGCAAGTGTCACCTCTTCTACACCAGCGTATATAACGGATCTTTTGGAAAAAGAAAACTATGGTTCGGCAATTGGGGTTCTAAGTACTATTATGGATATCGGTCAAACAATTGGTCCAATTATAAGCGGTTATATTTTGGTGTTCTTCTCGTATCAAGGAATTTTTCTAATGACCGGATTTACCCTTTTATTCGCAGCATTTCTATTTTTTGTATCATTTTTTTTGTTAAAAAAAAAGAGCACTTAAACGAGTTTATTTTAAAATAAAAGAAAAAAGAAGTTAGATATTTAACGATTTATCTAGTTTATGTAAACTTATGGAACTGACATTTTATAAAGTTGTCGTAGCGACATCGACATAATATATTGTTGTATTTGCCGGCTGCCACCAACGATTTCTTGGATCCTCGAAATGTTCAGATAATCGTGCATCAAAGTGTTATCGCATAGTCCAGCGCCTCCCATGTTATTCGCGCATTCGTAACATACCTTTTTCGCGAGTTTCGAAGCGTGATACTTGAACTGACTTGCTGAGGCAACCATTGCTTGGGAAATGTTTTTTGGTATATTGCCTTGAAATTTTGTATATTTTTCATCAAACGACTCACAGAATTTGAGAAGCCCAAGCGTGACGTTAGTTGTTCTTGACCATAAGTCTGCAAGTAAAAATCCAACTCCTTGGAACCTTAAGATCATTTGATCGAACTGCTTTCTGTTGTTAGCGTATATTATTGCATGTGCTAATGCACCCCAACATTCACTAAGACCCATAATTGCTATAGATATTCTTTCAGGTACTAAACCCTCGAACATATGTCCGCGACCTTTTCCTACGCCGCCTAACACGTAATCCTTAGGGACTCTCACATTTGCGAAAGTTTCTTTTCCAAGATAAAGCTTAGGTACCCATGGTATATTAACCCGTTCAACAAGAAGTCCTTCCCATTCGGAGTTTACTAAGAATTGGGCCATCGTGTTCCCGTTGTTTTGTTCAGCAGTTGCGTAAGTTACGAGCCATTTAGATTTGGGCGCATTGGTGTTGAAAATTTTTTGTCCGTTTATAAGAAAAGATCCGTCAGGCTGCTCGTCGCAAGTTGTTAATTGATGTACAGCATCTGAACCGCGTTCGGGTTCGGTAATAAGAATGGCTCCAGGAGCCTTTCCAGTAACTAAATCTTTAAGTGCTTCTAGCCTTATTGGGACATCGTCGTGGTGCTCGTAAATAGGATTGACGGCTAATACGGTAGCTCCACCTCCCATTGCAAATTGGGGATCAAACATATCAATTGCTAAATTTCTCAAAAAATCAGCAGCTAAACCCCAATTGTCGTAATGAACATCACACATATCGAACGTGTGCTGACGGGTTATATAACCCTTTTCTCCGAAAGCGGGAACCCAATCGTAAATATCTTCGTCAGGCCCGTGCGTAATTTCATTTTTTTTTTCGAAGCGCATACAAAATCGTTGGACTTCTTTTAAGAAGTTGAATTCTTTTGTTGAAAGTATAGCCATTAAATTATTATTCAAGAAAGAATATCGATTTTTTAGGCTAAATTTCGCAAGAATATCGTCGTTAATTGCTTGCACTTCAAATTTTTTACCTGGCATTTTTATATCACGACCTTTTTTAGATTTTTAATTTTTTCATTCTATTAAATATAAAAAGGAGAATACTATGTTCTTTTTTAATTTTTTTTTAAATAGTTGTTTATATAAAGGTTTAAAGTTAAAATAGGAAGAAAGTAGCACATTTAAGCGAAAAAGTAATTAAAAAAATTAAAGATTTAAATAAAATATCGAAATTTGATTATTTTTTGAAGAAGTTATTACTCTTCTTCATCTTCTTCATCATCTTCTCCCATTAAGGATTCGATTTTTTCTTCTAATTCTCCGATTTTTAAGTTGAGTTTCTCGATTTTCTTGTAGTTTTCGCATTTATCGCAGCCATCGTCTTCTTTACATAAGTCTAAAGTATCACAGACCTCTTCGAGTACATCCATTTCGTCTTTAAATTTTTCGACTTGTTCTTGAAGTTCATCAATACTCATATTTCACACCATTTAAAATTTATTATAAAATATTTTACTATAAATAATTTATTTTTTTTTTTCCATTTATAGTTATTTATCATGAACGCTTAAGAAAACACCTCCATTTATGTGGGTGATGAATTAAGCACGATTTTTTTGAAAAAAGAAATCATAAAACCACTATACTATAATCCATTTAAAGAACGATTCTTTCTTTTTAGGTATAAATGATTCGAGCTTTCAACGTTCGGATATATCCGAACAAGGCGCAACGGACTCAGATTCATAAAACAATAGGGTGTAGTCGCTTCATCTACAATCAGATGCTTAATGAGAGGAGGGAGGTCTATAAACGATTTAGAGGCGATAAGGATGCGCTTAAGAAGCACACCTATAAAACCGAAAAACAATATAAGGTCGAGTTTCCGTTTTTAAAGGAAGCTGATTCCATTGCCTTACAAGCCTCAAAAGAGCATTTGTTTGAGGCGTATCAAAACTTTTTTAACGGTTTAAAAAAAGGTCGCAAGGTCGGCTTTCCAAAATTCAAGTCAAAGAAAGGAAAGGAAACTTATGCGACCAAACAAACGAATAAGAACATCAAGATTGATTTTGAAAGGAAAAAAATAAAGTTACCGAAACTAGGATGGTTAAAATTTTGCGATAAGAGGGTGTTTTCCGAAGAGATCAAACGCGCCACAATTAAAAAAACGAAATCAAACAAGTACTTCGTTTCTCTGACCTTAGAAGCGCAGGAGGATGTGAAAGAACTACAAGAGGTACACGAGAAGGATATTACTGCGTTTGATATGTCAGCAAATAGTTTTTTGGTGAACGATCTTGTTAAGATGGAGAATCCACGATTCTACCGTTTAGAGCAGAAAAAAACCAAGAAGCTAAGCAAAGAACTTTCGCGAAAGAAGAAAGGTTCTAAGAATCGAGAAAAAGCACGTTCAAATTTAGCGCGACACTACGATACGATATACAACAGAAAGAAGGATTGGACGCATAAACTCACCCGAAAATTAGCCGACGCGTTTGATGCTATTATTTTAGAAAACTTAAACGTGAAAGGAATGCAGAAGTTCAATTCAGGTTTGTCAAAATCGGTTTCTTTAGATTTCTCGTGGTATCAATTCACGACCTATTTAAAATATAAGATGGAATGGTTAGGAAAGCATTTCGTTCTCGTAGATAGATTTTTTGCTTCCAGTAAACTCTGTTCATGCTGTGGTTGGAAAAACAACAACCTTAGCCTAAAAGAAAGAGTGTGGACGTGTTTAGATTGTGGAACTACCCATGAGAGAGACGAAAATGCTTCTGTTAACCTGAGAGAAGAGGGGATAAGAATCCTAAAAGAAGAGAAATATATCACGATCATCCATGATGATAAAACTACCGTTGGGACAACGGGAAGTTACGCCTTTGGAGACGATGTAAGACCTAAAGAGATTCTTCAGAATCTTTTCGGGCAGTTTTCGAGGAAAAAGGAATCCATTACCCTTTAGTGTGTGGTAGTTCAAAGATGTAGGAATGTTGTAATAAAAAAGAAAAATAGAAGTTTTTAAAACTTTTTATTAAGGCTTTAGTTTATTCATTTGTTTTTCAATTTTCTTGTTCAATGAATCAATTTCTTTATCTAATTTTTTCAAATCTAGTCTCTTGGTCGTTTAATTTTTTAACGTACCGTTTTTTTAGTGAGAAATGTCATTATCAGAAAGATAATCACTTTTTTGGCACTAATTTTCGGCATAGAATTAATATAACGATATACTAATTTAAATTTTAATTACGGAGAAAAATATTTAAAAATAGGAAATAAGAAAAATATCTGGATTCAAAAATTTTTAATAAAAATACTTTAGAAAGCTATTTATTTAGCTAACCTTATCTTAAAGACAAGATAAATGTAAAAATCTGATTATTTAATTAAATAAATTTTATGTATTCGATAATTTTAAAAAAGATTTCTAATTAAAACCAAAATATTTCTATTTCTTTCGTACTAAATTGATCATTATTTACCAATAATAAGAAACTAGATATTAACTTAATTGACGATAAATTCGAAAGGTTTAAATTAATAAGGATAATATTTTTTTTTTAATTACGATCTTTTTATTTTAAAATGGGGTTTAAAAATTGAGTAAACGAAAATTAAATAATCAAAAGCTTTTTTCATTTGTAATAACAACAATCCTAATTTTTTCAATGAATCAAATAATAAACACTAATATCCTTAATTTTGAAAATAGTAATCCAATTAACTTTCGTGAAATAGAGAGAATTGAAAATATCCGCGTTTCTGATTATTGGGACGAAAGTGAGGTTGAATTTATTCATATTGATAACAATTGGTCTGACGCGGCCGCTAATCTTGATTGGGTTCAAGGTGGGGATGGTTCGTGGAGTGATCCTTACATTATAGAAAATGTTACTATTAACGGAGAAAATTCGAGAACTTGCATTAAAGTAGAAAATTCAAACGATTATTTCATAATTCGAAATTGTACTTTATATAATTCAGGAGATTATTTTGTTGATATGGCAGGAATCAAATTAATTAACGCAAATAATAGTTCAATAATAAAGAATAATAGTTCCAATAATGCTGGTCCCGGAATTTATTTAAAAGGTAGTAATAATAACACAATTTCTTATAACGTGGCTAACGATAATGAACTCAACGAAGGTATTAGATTGTCAAGTAGTAGTAATAATACAATATTGTATAATGTAGCAAATAACAACAAATATGCAGGCATTTATGTGGGTTTAATAGGAGTTTCGCAATATCATTACAACAATCTCTCTGGAAATATAGTAAAAAATAATGAATATTATGGAATATATTTAGATGGTAGTAATAATAATACGGTTTTTAATAACA
>JAUWHC010000426.1 GCA_030606095.1 Promethearchaeota archaeon
GTTACAAAGTCGTCTTTTTCAACTTAATATCGTTTGTTTAACTTTTCTAATAGATTTTTTTTTCTCTTAAGTTTCTTTTTTAGTTCATTAAGAGCATCTGAAACAGCATAATCGTACGGGGGAATATTCTTTTCCAAATTATTTGGATAATTACATTTTCTTATATTTTAAAAAATATATGCCATGCATAAAAAGGGATAACCCTGAAGCTATTGACAGAAAAATTTGCACAAAATTGACCATATTTAAATAATAGATCATTATTGGGACTATGAACCAAATCGCAATCCAAATAATTAATTCCCATATATATATTCTTTTAAAAAATTTTTCAGTTTCTTTATCATTATTAGTCATTTATCATACACCTTTATTTTTTTGAGAATAATTCTCTAAATTAGATTATTATACCAAAGTATTTGAATTATAAAGTAAAGAATCTTTTAGTAAAGTAAATTTTACTTTAGATAACAGATAAAATAAAATTTACTAAAAGAATTTTTAGCGAGGATTTTTATTTTTTGAAATCATATTAAGAATTTGAATCAATTACTTAGGTGTTTCAAATGATTAATGATAAAAAATCAAATAATATAAATTATAATATCGATGAAGAAGATATTTTTAAATCACTTAGTCATAAAATTCGGAGGAATATTATTAGAATAATTGGAAATAAAGGAGAACTAAATTTTACAGGAATAAAAAATTCACTTAAGGAAATTGATAGTCCTACTTTATCTTATCATCTAAAAAGCATGCAATCTTTATTAATACAAAAAGAAAACAAATATTTTTTATCTGACATTGGAAATGCTGCTTATTTTTTATTAAAAAAAACAGATCAATCTATTGATGTTTCAAAATATAAAAGAAAATTATTTCATACATATATAATAACAATATTTTGTTGGGTTGGTGCAGAATTTGCAATACCTTTAATACTTTTCTCAAATTTAGGTTTTTTAATTCCAATTCTAATTAATATAGTTATAGGCATCATTTCGGTAGTAAATTATGTATTAATATCATTATTAAGAAGAGAATAGATTAAAAACTAATTACACTAATTAATGTAGTAGATTTATCGAAAACTAAACCTTGAAAATAATCACTCACCCCTAAACCAGGTAAATATTAGTAATATAAAAAATGAAGTATAAAATTAAAAATTTTCAAAGTGGTCTTTTTCTACTTAATACCGTTTGTTTAATTTTTCTAATAGATTTTTTTTCCGCCTAAGTTTCTTTTTAAGCTCGTTAAGAGCGTCAGCAACCGCATAATCGTAAAGAGTAACCTTATTTTCAGTAGCTCCTTGAATTACTTCAAATGTTTTTTCTGTAATTTTTGATTTAATGAACTCAAAAATCTCTTCAGCATTTTTCGCAACTTTATTCACTAAAATTGCTAAAATCTCTCCAGCATTTGCTACAAATTCAGGGAATGCAATAATACCTTTCTCTTTTAATACATCTGTAATACCTTCCGCGTATGGGATATTTGCTGCTGGAACTAATGCAACTGCGTTGATTTTATCGATATTTTTTTTATTTATTGCATCTGGGCGTGCTCCTGGTATGATAAAATCAGTGTGATAATCTGACGATAATTCAAATAGTCGTTCTTTTGGAATTTTAATAAGGTTCTTGCTATGATAATGGCTAACTAAATCGTCTCCATACTCTAACTTTAATTTTAGTAATTCCTCAATATTAAGGCCGTCTTCGTCAAAGATAGCACCATTAATAGTTGAAACTCCCGTTAGAATAAAGCCTAATTCGTTCAAACTCATAGCTAAAGCAGTTCCTACCTTACCAAAACCCTCTAATATAACATTTGGTTTTTTGGAAGTATCAAGCTTTTTCTTAATTAATTTTCCTAAGTTATTGTAGATTACTTCTAAACAATATACTACTCCATAACCCGTAAATAATTCTTCTACAGGAACCCCAAGTTTTACCATGCCAATCTTTTTTGGCACTAAGTTTGGTGCACCCATTACTCTAAACATTTTTAACAAATCATCGTCGTTGGTTCCCATATCTGGACCTGGGTAATAAACATCGCTTTTAATAAAAGGTTCTATTGATTTTGCAAAGCTTGTAAGTAAAATTTCCTTTTTTTCCTTGTCAAGAGGGTTGCCCCATATACCTGCTTTTGCCCCTCCAATTTTCATCCTATAAGTACAGAATTTAAGTGACATTGCCCGGGATAATCTGATCATCTCATCAAGAGATATATCTGGAGCAAGTCTTACTCCTCCAGCAGGGATTCCGTAAGCAGAATTGTCTATAACTAAAACTGCGTTTAAATCCGTTGAAGGGTTTTTTAGAATGATAATTTTTTCGGGTCCAATCTCGTCTAACAATGAATAATCGTTAATACTAAAATCCATCTTTAATTAATCCTCGAAAATTTTTTAAAATAAGAAATAATTGATTAATAATTTGATTGGCTTACTTATATACTTTTGAATTAGAGATAAGTTAATTTACTTTCTTATTTTAGGAAATTTTTGTCCAATATTGAAGCTTAATCTGTAACCTTTTTTTATTATCACAAATTTTAATCCTTATGGAAAACAAAAAGCCGACCTTGTTCGATGTATATCCGAATTTAGAGGGAAAAGTTCCTTGGATCTCTATATTAACGGGAATACCTTCTAATGTTGATAGGTTAAC
>JAUWHC010000176.1 GCA_030606095.1 Promethearchaeota archaeon
TTATAGGAGGTTCCCATCTTTCGCTTTATTGCTGTAATCGTTCGATCAGGGTTTGAAATTGCTTGCCTTCTCGCGGGTTCCCCTACTAACCTTTGTCCATCCTTTGTAAAAGCTACAACGGAAGGAAAAGCCTTTCCACCTAATGTATTACCTTCGGCACTAGGAATTATTGTAGGTTTACCGCCGATTAATACCGCAGCAGCTGAATTACTGGTTCCCAGGTCTATTCCTATGATTTTTTTTCCCATATTTTATCACTTCTTTTTTTTAATTTTTATTATCATTTTTGTTTAAATTTATAATTTTGATTTTAATTTTGATATTTTAACCCCAGCGGGTTTCAATACCTTGTTATTTAAATAATAACCTTTATCCATTTCTTCTAAAATAATATTTTCAGGGAGATTTTCGTTCTCTTCAACTAATAGGGCTTCGTGTTTGTAAGGGTCAAATTTCTCGCCCTCTGAATGCATAGGTTTTACCCCCTCATCTTCTAAAAATTTTTCAAAATTCTCAACAATCATTTTAAATCCTTTTTTTACAGATTCTCCCATTTTTAACGAATCCAATACTTTCAACGCCCGATGTAAATCTTCGTAGTGCTTAATTAACTTTTTCAACATCTCCTCTTTTACTCGAAGCCTGTACCGTTCGTTCTCTTGATAATTTGCCTTTTTATAATTCTCAAAATCTGCTTGAACTCGTATCAATGAATTTAAGTATTTCTCAGTTTTCTCTTCTAAATCCTTTAATTGCCTTCCATCTTCTTTTAAGTTTTCAATCTGCTTATGTAACTCAGTGTTTTTCGCTTCTACCTGATCAAATTTTCTTAGTACCATTTCGTGTTTTTCTGCTATTTCCATAAGTTTTTTATACTTCTCTTTTGGAATCGAGACTTTGCTATAAGGGTCCTCTAACGTCCTTCGAGCATTAAAAAAATCATCGTAATAATCTTCAAATACCATATTTTTCATCCAAAAATTTGTCATCAATTCTTTTTTGTCAATCGTTAATTGACAATGCTTAATTAATATGTATTAATTGACCTATTTAAATCTTTCGATTTTAAAAAATAAGCAGTAGAGCCTTTCTAATAGTTAACTTTTAAGAGTTTTTCAATTTATTATATAGTTTAATATTCAAAAAAAGGTAATTTAAAAATAGAATTATATTCAATCGAAATAATTTATTCTTATGATTACTTGGATTTTAGGCATAATCTTAATTATTTGGGTGATTATAAAACGATGTGGCAAAGAGGGCAAGATTAAAGGAGAGCCTCTTGGCATGCCACGCGGAACAATCAGAGCTCTAAATACCTTACTAATTGTCACTATTCCTTTCCATTATTTGTTTGTAGGTGAAAATATTCCTGGTATGATAACAAACTCGATTTTATTTCTAATGGCTTTTTATTTTCAGACAAGAAAAAGTGGAAAAGAAAAACTGAAGCATATTGTTAAATATGTAAAAAACCCAGAACTACTTGATCAAGAAGAAGAACCACCCAAACACCCCCTATATTTACCAAAATTTACGGTTAGAATCTCGTTAGTAGTTATTTTATCCGCAATTATCATCATTAATCATTTTGGTTCTACTGTTAGCTTTGAATCAACCAATGCATTGCTTGATATTTTAATAATAATTAGTTCATATATAGTAGGTGTATTTTTTAGAAATATTAGCGTATCTAAAGAAAAAAAGCGACTTAAAAAACAAATAGTAGAAATAAAGAATTATCAATCTCTTTCAAAATACGAAATAATTGAAAAACTCATTGACCAAGAGCCAGCCTGGTTGAAACAAAAGAGTAGGAATTTTCTTTCGCTATTAACCTTAGCAACTGTTATTACTTCCTTAATGCTTTTTACAATCCCTTGGGATTATGAATTCCAAATTTTAACTTTGTTTACATTTTCACTGAGGGAAGCTTTATTACTTCTTATCAACGTTTATTACGGTTTTAGAGACTAAATTTAATGCAAATCAAATAATTACTTTTTTTTTAACTTTTAGATTATATTTACTTTAGATCTATTTTAATCTCGTTATCAATTTCAGGAACGATAATTTCAATGTTTGGATGGTTTATTTCCATATATTTAAAAAATGGACTTAAATCTTCTGTTCGGCTGATTGGAGGGAAGAAATTGTCCCAATGAACCGGGATAACTATTTTAGGTTTAAGTATGTCAACCATTTTTCCTCCTTTCTTGGCAATGTTTTTTTTGCTATTCCCTGCGAGAGGGGCGATAAATACATCGCAGTTCTCATATTTCTTTAAAATATCTTCGTATTCATGCCATAAACTTCCAAATGCAACTATACTTCTTCCGTTATAACGAGTACAAAATCCAAATACTTTGCCCATGGGGAATCCCTTTCCATATTTAGATAATTTCCCAATTTGTTTCCAGACTTTCCACGAAAATAACCTACTTGTGATGGTATTAAAATCGAATTTGATGTGTTCTGATTTTATCAACTCGACCTCAATATTTTCTGAAACTTGGATTTTATCAAAATATTCGCAAGGTTTTATGTTATCCTTACCATTATTTGAAATCGGATAGGATTCGTCTTCAAGTATTTTACCTTCAGCCCAATTAATCATATTTTCTTTAGCAACTTCAGAACAATAAACAGGGATATTTAGATTTTCTGCAAACCATCCTGCGTCAGTTACATGATCAAAGTGCCCATGTGAGATAAATGTAGCCTCAATATTTGTTATCTGTTCTTTTTTAGTCTTTAACTTTGGTGTTGCTTCGGAGTTACGATAAAAAAAAGGATCAAATAATAATCTTGTTCCATCAAAATCTAAAATATAGCTTGCAGTTCCAAACCAAGTAAATTTTATTGTCATTTTTTAAAACTTTTATAATGAATTTTGTTAATTCTTAATAATATTAAATTTATACATTCTTTAAACTATCCTTTATCTTTTTATAAATCTCTTTAAGCCCTGTATCTTTTATAAATTGCTCCAACTTAGTTTTTGTTGGTGATACTTTTGGTGATATTTGTTCAGTTCTATTTAATTCAGTTCCACAATATTCACAGATCTGTTGATTAGGATCAGAATATTCTTTATTACAATCTGGACATTTCATATTAAAGCTATCTCGAAATCTAGTATGCGTATAGTTCTTATTATAGAAAAATCTTAATGAAATATAATTTTTTTTTATTTAGGGTTTTTTACTTTTTATAGAGTAAATTTCGAGATCCAGAGAAATTAGTTTTAAAATAATATTTAATTACCTATTTTTTATCCAATGCTTTTTTCGAATATAATCTTTGCCTCAAAGTGACTGTTCCAGTATCAATGTCATGTTCTACCAAATCCACATTTGCTAATTCTTGTACTGCCCTTAAAATATAAGCACCTCCAATTCCTGTTGTATTTTTCAATTCCTCTCGTGTCATAACCTCCTTTTCACCGTGTAGTACTTTTAAAACCCGGTAATGTGGTTGACCCTGCCAAATCTTTTCCACAAGCACTCTAAAAATCGATAGTAGCGCTTGGATTCTCTCAAAATTTAAATCCGCATCTTGACTTTCTTCTGCTATTTTCGCAAATTTTTTCAATTCTACTTTTAAGCTTGCGTATTCTTTTAATAATCTATGTTGTTCTTCCGACAATGAACCAATTTTCTGATCTCTTTCCTGTTTTTCTTTTTCAAGCTGTTTAGTTGCTTCTTCCAGTTTTTTCTTTTCACTTTCTAAGTTAGTTTTTTCAAGTTCTAATTGTTTTTTATCGCGCCCTAACATTTTCGTAGCTTCTTCTAATTGATCCTTTTCTCCTTCAAGCAATTCTTTTTCCCGGCTAAGTTCTTCTTTATCCTTTTCTAAAACAATAAGCTCGTTTTTGGCAGTTTCTAAAACGTTTATAAATTCTTGAAAATGTTCGGAAACAGAGCGAAGAGTGCCATCAATTATCTCTAAGGTTTTTTTTTCTGACATTAGAAATCACAATATATGTTTTTTAATTAATAATTATAAATTTAATTGAAATATATAATTTAAACATAGAATAAATTAAAACAATAACAATTTTAATTAACATTTGTATTTCTTAAATTAAATAAAATACTTGAACTTCTAATATGAGTATTATAGACAAGGAAGATGCCCAATTTTTTAAAAGAATAACGATTTTAATCGTTTTATTGGTGATCTCTCTTTCCTATTTAGCCTATGATAAATCGATAAGTTATTCTCGTTATGAAAGGATCGATTACCAATCTTCTGGAGCTATTCTTTATGCGAATCTATATTACCCCTCAAAAAATTTAGGATTTCAAGAGCAAAGACCTTTAATTATTTACTGTCATGGAATAGGAAGTCAACGAGATTTTGATCTAAGAATTCCAATCGAATTCACTAAAAGGGGCTTTTTTGTTGTAGCTTTAGATTATCAAGGACACGGTGAAAGTAGCGGGAATATTATAAATATTGATCCAACTACAGACATACCCGCTTTAGCTCAAGATTGTTCTAAACTACTGGATAAACTCGAAAGATTGCCTTTTTATTCAAATGTCAATACCTCTCAGATTGGATTGATAGGCCATTCTTTAGGAGGGCTGGTTGTACTTATGAACCAAGCGTTAGATCCTCGCTTTAATGTTACAGTTACTTGGGCTCCTTTAGTAAATTTTGATCCTCAACAATTAGGTATCGTAAATACTGATAATTACGATCCGTATATCCCGGTAAACCTATTGAATAAAACCAACACAAATAATTTACTAATTATAATGCATGTGGATGATGAGGCACTAAATTTTACCCGTCAAGCATTAGTAGCTCAAAGTTTAACAGATTGTATTGTAATTCCTATAACAGAACCTTTGATAGGTGGTGGACATCAATTATTTTCCAATGTGGTTTTAATCGAGTCAATTAACTGGTTCGAGAATTACTTTTTTAAATCTGAAACTATAAACGGACCAATAAATATTACTTTTCTTGTAAACTATGTTGTCCTTTTTGTCACTTTGTTATTATTAGTTTTAGTTGTTCTTTCTTTAATATCTTACAGTTCTAAATTTTTCAGGGCTAAGGAAGATATTATACAAAAAAATTCTATAAAAAATGATGTTCCCATATCAAAAATTAAGGTTAAGGCTAAAAAAATAAAGCAAATTTTGAAAATAATATTCTATACTACAATTTTTCTGCTTAATTGGGAGATTTTTGAAAGAATATTTGGTTTTGTGGGTATTTTTTTAGCTTCGCTCAATATATCCATTATTTATTTTACTGTTAAATTAATTTATTATCTTAAAGATTTAAAAGAAAAAAGAGTAAAATTTGATATACATCAATTTAAAGAGTTAATTAAATCTGAATTTCAATTAAAATATTTATTTTATGCTATTTTAAGTAATTTTTATTTTATAGCAATATATTTAATAATAAGCTTTTCTTACCCCTTTGCTTTTATGTGGCCTTCCAATTTCTTAAACTCTGTTCTAGCGGCATTGATAGCATTTCCAATATATTTCTCTATGGAAATTTTTTATAGAAAAGTTATATATCCCCAGTTAAATTTCTTAAAAGATGAGCGAAAAAAAACCCTTTGGATAATTCTTATCGCAATTTTCATTCAAATCAATTTAATGATGTTAACATGGGCTTGGGCGTTCTTTCCTTCAGTTATGTTTATGTATCTCATATTTTTATACGCGATAATTCAAAATACATTAATTTATGAAAATACTAAACGATTTAGTACCGTGATATTAAGCTCGTTTGATATAATACAGCTTTTCTTCGCGGTAGTAATTTCAAACGCCATAGGAATTGGTGCTGCTTTACATCTATTCGTAAAGATATAACTTATTATAGTACTACTAGAGAAAATTTTTAAAGTAAGAAATTCTCAAATATTAAGATTGAGTTGATGGTAGCTATTTTTCGTTCAATTTTAGAATTTTTAGGTTTATTTTTCTTCTATAACTTCGTTATAAAGTTCTTTTAGATACTGTTTTATATTTTGGAAATGTTTTTCTCCTTCCTTAGTAATTGAATAATATTTGCGAATTTTTCCATTTATATTTTTTTCATTAACATGCAAATAACCGGAATTAGTTAATCTAGCTAACCATGGGTATAAGGTTCCGTAAGAAATATCATAACCGTGTTTTCTTAATTCTTCTTTAAGCCAAGCTCCATATATGGC
>JAUWHC010000312.1 GCA_030606095.1 Promethearchaeota archaeon
CCACAACCAGACTCTGTAATGTTGAGGATCTACAAAAAGAAGAATAAAATCATCATCTAACAAATCTTGTAATCGTAGCTCAGGATCAATTATTAATTCTTCAAAGTCACCGAGCTCATCGTTGAATTGGTAAACGATAATCTCTTGAACTTGTCTTTCAGGAATAATTTCTTTTTCTTTCGTGTTATTTATAGCTGGGGGTTGCTCATCTGGCATTTTATTTAATTTAAATTGCTTTTTATTTTTATTATATAACTAAAAGGAATATACCTCAAGTTTTTCGATTCTTTTAAAATGTTTGGTATTTTTTGGAAATTATTTTTTTATACTCATTAGTTTCGATGATTGCTGCTATTAAGCAATTAAAAATATCGATTTCTTGGCCTCTTGCTTTTAATTGCAAATGCAACTTTGCAGCTTTTTTTCTTTCTAATAATTTTTTATATATTATTTCATCAATCTTTATTGTTTTTAAAGTCATAATTCTCAATAGAAATATAAATAACAAAATTATTTTATATTGTCAGTTAAAATAAGAAAAAATTTTTTGGATTAAATATTTTCTTTTTTTATTTTTAATATTTGAAAAACCGAACTTTAACAACTGGAAAGTTCACAAGATATAAAAATTTCGTGAAATTATATTCCTCAGTCTCTAATTTTATTGGCAATAAAAACTTTCGAAATTTAATTCATTGCGGGAATTGCCAAGCTTGGTCAAAGGCGCTGGACTCAGAATCCAGTCCCGTAGGGGTTCGGGAGTTCGAATCTCCCTTCCCGCATTTAAACATTCTTACTTTTAAAATAATTGGAAAAGAATCTTTAGGTTTGGACGATAAAAGATATCATTAGGTTCCTTTTTTTCATTGTATATCAGATTATCACTTGGGTTTGAAAAAGAGTTATTTTCCAACCAAACATATTTTAGTTTATACAAACGGTCAAGTCCTTTAATCACAATTTTTTGATTTGGCATAGGTTTTGAAGATTATTCACTCGATGATTTTAGGAAGAATATGAATTGAAACTATTTTTGATAATTAATTACAATTCTAATTGCACTTAAGACAATGATTTTCTGATTTTAATTTGCAAAATCTTATATTTAAATTCAATTCTTAATGAAAACCAAAAAATATCCTTTGAATTCAATTCTTTTTTTAATTAAATTAGGTATAGCTAGATGTAAATATGATATTTGCCTAATAATATTTGGAATAGATATGAACATAAACCAATTTTAAGGTTAATTTAAATGGAATTTTTTCCTATGTTAGAGTTTGGGTTGGTTAAATGGTTGGTTATTACTTGTTATATTTTTCGGAATTTTTGGTGTAATAGTACTGACATGTCCTAAAGAAGTCATCGCAAGGCTTTACGAGGAAGAAGAATGGAAAAAAAGAGGAATTTTCCTTAAAATAACTGGATTGATTGGAGTATTTTTTTTATACTTACTCCATTAAAGATTGGATCAATTGAATTTTTAATTGGGATAATAATTTTCGCTATTGGTACAGTAGGGATGGCAATGGCACTTCTAAGTTTTAAAAAGGCGCCTTTAGATAAGCCAATAACCTCGGGGTTATATCGAATATCTCGAAATCCTCAGATGTTGACTATTTATATCGCATTTTTAGGGATTTGTTTAACTATTGGATCAGGGATTGAATTAATAATCCTTGGTTTTTCTATAATTGGTGGTCATTTTCGCATTCTATGTGAGGAAAGAAAGCTTTTAGAACAATATGGCGAATCTTATGAAGAATATAAAAATAAAATACCGAGATATTTTTTATTCTTTTAAATGAGAAAGAAAGAAGATTTTATAAAAAATCGCAGTTAACTATTTATTTTGAGTATAGAGATTATGCTATCTGTCCCTATAATATATAGAAATCATTCATTATTAACCCCAATGGAAGGTGTCCTTTCTTGGATCTTGATAAGAAACAATACATTTTAACTAAAAAATTATTAGTGAATCCTTAAGTCGACTTAAACATTTAGTAAAACTTAAATTTTAAAGTCAACTATATATAATATATAATATATAATATATATATAATACAAAATATTCATATGAAAAATTATAAAATGTAAGGGGATATAACAAATGGAGTTAATTCTTTATCAGATCACACTATTTTGCTCTCTTCTATCAATTCAATATTTATGCGGTTTATTAGTCAAGAAAAAAGATATAAAAGTGAATTATACAAGAAAGATTGTGCATTTTGCATTGTTTTTTCTTCCATTTTTTCTAGAACCATTTTTCTTCCAGAACTCTAGTCCAAATAATCACGGAGTAGGAATGATGACAAACTTATCTGCATATCTTCTATTAATTAAACCAATAAGGAGCCGCGTAAAACCTCTTAATACAGCGTTTATGTCATTGGATAGACCAGAAGATCGACCTAATACATTGAAATGGATTTTTTTGCAGAATACATTAGCATTTCTTGTTATGTTTCCTCTAAGTATTATGTTCTCAATAAATAATATGGAATTTCTGATTTTTATTCCTATTTTTATAAATGCAATTGGTGATGGACTTGCAGAACCAATTGGCATCCGATTTGGCAAGCATAAATATCAGACATATGCATTATTTAGTAAAAAAAAGTATGTTCGAAGTATTGAAGGTAGTTCATGTGTTTTTATTACGAGTTTAGCTTTGTTAATAATATATTCATCCAGTTTTACATTTATACAATTTTCACTCGCTTTACTTATTATTCCAATTTCCATGACGATTAGTGAGGCTTTTTCCCCTCATACTCTTGATAACCCGTTTCTTTTTTTGGTGTGCGGATTATTGTTAGTTTTTATTATTCAAATATAGTCTTAAATTATTATTTCGTATGTTTTAATAAGAACATATAATTTTAAAGTAATGTTATTAGTATTTAAAGCAGTAAAAAGTTCATGAATTTGATGGGTTTGAGTGGGATGCTGAAATTAAATGACCTTCCTCTACGCGAAGTTAAAAAAGCTAAAACTAAACTTGAATTATTAAGAGTATTGGAAGAAAAATTGAAGAATCGACCATTAGAACTTATTAATATTACTGAACTCTGTAAAGATGTAATGATCTCCGAGGTTACGTTCTATAATTATTTCAAAAAGAAAACAGATTTAATTTTATATCATAATAAACTTTTAGAAATTGAAATATGGCTTACATTAAGTGGACTCCCTTTAAATTATACTGGTCTTCAGGTTATCGGACATATTTTTGAGATAATCTCTGATAAAGCAGAGGATAACATGTTACTCATGAGAGAGTTTTTATTAGTTATGGTTAACAGCCGTGGACCCCCAATCGTTCCACAAATTACCACAGCAGAAATATTAATGAAGTTTCCTAATTTAAACAAAATTCCTCCTCCCGATATATCCATCCCTTTAATGATCGTAGAAAATATCGAAAAAGCAATTAAAAATGAAGATTTAAAACATGATATTCATATACCAACCGTTCTGAATGCAATAATAACTATTCTTATCGGATTGCCGTTCGCTTTACTATTTTCTGGAAGAATTAAGAAACCAAAGGACTTGCGTAATTCCTTTAAGTACCAGTTGAAATTATTATGGAAAGGTCTTAATTCATAGGTAGACTTAAATTACATGTAATTCATTATTGCATTTAGGGCAGAATAAAGGTAATTCCTCTTGACATGGTTCTAAATCTTCGCTACTCAATAATTTTCTCCAACAAATTAATTTTCCATCTTTTTCGATCATATCTCGACCATGGTGTTGAGGTATAATATTTTTAGTTTCGCAACTATGACAAATAATTAATTTTGCATTGCTTTCTAAGTTCTCTAAAGAGAGTTCTTTAAACTTTATTTTATATCTGAAAATGGTCATTCCATTGATTAAAACGAGTAATGACACGCCCATATCTGCTATTCCAACCGCAAGCCACAG
>JAUWHC010000289.1 GCA_030606095.1 Promethearchaeota archaeon
ATTAATGGATTTGAGAAATGAAATTAAGAATTTAACGAGAGAAAAAGATAATCTAACCAAAGAAATCAATAGTTTGAGAAGAGAAAAAATAGATGAAAAAAATCGCATTGAAGATGAGAAAAGAAAATTAAAAGATGAAAAAGAAAAAGTTCGCTATAAAAAAAAAGAGCTAAATCTTAAATCTCGTGAAGTTGATAAAAAAAAAGATGGATTAGACAAGTATAAAGAGAATGTAGATCGTAATGTAAGAGAATTAGAAAGAAAGAAAAAAGGGCAAGAAGCAAGATTAAAGGAATTAGATAGAAAAGTTCCTAAAGCAGAAGATACTTATCATTCTTTAGAACATAAAATTCGTAATTTAGAGAATAAACTTAAAAAATTAAAAAATGAGACTAAACAATTGGAAAAAGAAAAATCAATGATACAGAATGAAAAGCAGGCAATTAGAAGAGAAAGAGAAAAATTAAAAAGTGATAAAGAGAGATTTCTCAGAGAAAAGCGTGATTTTGAAAGAGAGTTAAGAAAAATAAAAGAGATTCCAAAATATAAAATCAAATCAAAAACCCCTTCAAAATATTAATTATTAAGCTTGGGATACCTATGAAAATTCCAATTGGAATTGAGGGAGATTACCTTGAAACAAAAAAAGACCATCTATTTTTTGATATAAAAGGTATTCATCACCCCCATGATCGTAAGATTTGTTTTTTAAGATTTTATCCTGATCAAAATGGAGATAGAATAAAGGATGACATTAAATTTAAAAAAATCTATTCGCTCGATGAGAGGTACTCAAAATTAAGAGAACAATATCCTCAATATCTATTTTTTTCTAAAAATTTTGATTTAGAACTTCAAGGAGCAAAATTAGAAGATATAAATCAAATTTTCACTCCTAGAGCCTATTTTAATAAGCTTAAAGATAAAAATGAATTAGCAGAAGCAGAAATTCAATCTAAAAATCTGTGTGAACTTTTAATGCATAAGGGTGATATCCCGGAAAATTCCATTGGGATATCGGGTTCTCCTATGATTGGATTAAATAAAAAAAGTTCAGATATTGATATAGTTATATACGGTACTCAAGTTAGTTTGGAATTTCAAGATAAACTAAAAAATATTTTTCAGGCTTCAAACAATTGTAGAATGTATAATTTGGAGGAATATAAAGCCCATTATAAATGGAGAGTTGGAGGGTCTGATATTAGCTTCGTAGATTTTCTAAAAAGCGAAAAAAGAAAGTTACACCAAGGAAAATTTCATGGAATCGATTTTTTTATAAGATATATTAAGAGTCCCGAAGATTGGAAAGGAACTTATTACGATTATAAATTTAAGAACTTAGGGAGGATAAAAATTAAAGCAAAAATTATTGATTCAACCAATTCAATTTTTACTCCTTGCTCTTATAAAATTGAGTGTTTGAAAGTTATTGAAAGAAAAATTAATAGCAGAGACATAGACTTAAAGATTCTTAGTGAAATTAGCTCGTTTAGAGGAAGATTTTGCGAACAAGCAATCAATGGTGAAAATGTGTTAGTTAAGGGTAAATTAGAAGAAGTAAAATTCAGAAACAATAAAAGTTACTTAAGAATTTTATTAACCAATCAAATCCAAGATAAAATGATAATTAATGACTAGTTATTAATGAACTTTTTAAATTTCCAAAAAAATAATAGGAATGAAACATTTTTTTTCTAAGAAATATCTGAGTTATAAAATGATTGAACGATATAAGAAGTCGACCGAATTAGATCCTAACGACGCTGATGCGTGGATTAATTTAGGAGATGCTTATTACGATGAAAACAAATATGATTATGCAATAGAGTCATATGAAAAAGCGATCGAAATTAATCCTTATTTTTCCGAAGTTTGGAATAATTTAGGTCTAGCGTTCAGTATGACGCGTCAATATAAAGAAGCAATAAAATGCTATCAAGAAGCGCTTAAGATCGAACCGGACGATGCAATAGCTTACTATAACTTAGGATTTGCGCACGAAGACTTAGAAGAATACGACCAAGCGTTAAAATTTTATAAAATAGCTTTAGAATATGATCCGGGATACACTGATGTTTGGAATAATATCGCTTTAATTTATAAAGCAAACGAGCAATACGATAGGGCGATAAAATGCTATGAAAAGGCTCTAAATATTAACCCCGACGAACCATTATTGTACAATAATCTTGCTATTATTTATTATAACCTTCAAAATTATAAGGAAGCGATTAGACACTACAAAAAAGCGCTTGATCTCGATCCATATAACGCCGAATTATGGTTTGATTTAGGTGATGTTGTTTATGAACAAAATGATTACGATTTAGCAATCAAGTGCTACAAAAAAGCAACAGAACTCAACCCTTATTTCGTAGAAGCTTGGAATAACTTAGGATTATCATATACTTTTAAAGAAAACTTCAAGGAATCGGTAGAGTGTTATGAAAAAGCTTTGAACCTACAGTCAGAAGATGCGATATTATTTGAAAATTTAGCAATTAGTTATAGCGCTTTAAAAGATTTTGATAATGCCATAATATATTTTAAAAAAGTTCTTTCTCTTGATCCAGATAACGTTAATACCCATAAGAAATTAGGACAAATTTATTGCGATGTAAAGAACGATTATAAAAAGGCTTTGATACATTTTAAAAAAGTTCTCTCTCTTGATCCCTCTGATTTAGATTTTTGGGAATCTATGGTTCTTTGTTATCAGAAATTAGGGCAACCTGAGAAAGCTAAAGAATTTTTAAAGTGTTAGAAAAGGAAACTTTAAACTTACAATAGTCTATTATAACAGAAATTTTTTTAATAAAAATAATATATAATTATAAATAAATTTAAAATAAATTAAGAATAAATTTAAAATAAGATTTTGTTGAGCGAAAAGAAATGTCGGGAGGCGGTTTTGAGGGCTGTTTTTTGCTGATTTACATATCCACTCTCCTCATTCAATAGCAGTATCTAAAAACTTAAATTTAGATACCATGGTTGAGACTTGCAAAAAAAAAGGACTCGATATCCTAGGAACTGGAGATGTGTTGCAACCTGATTGGTTGAAGTATTTAGAAAAGAATTTAAAGAAAAATAATGACGGATCCTTTTCATATAAAGGTATATACTTTATTTTACAAACTGAAATTGAAGATATTGAAAGTGTTCACGAAGTAGTATTTTTCCCTGACTTTTCAACTGTAAGGGAAGTTCAAAAAAAATTAAAACCTTATTCGAAAAATCTCTTAGATGAGTGGGGTGGACGGCCGCGAGTGAACTTATCTCCTCCTGAATTAGTTGATAAAATCACTGATTTGGGGGCAATTATCGGACCCGCACACGCCTTTACCCCCTTCAAAGCAATTTTTCGTCAAAACAAATTTAAGACTCTTAAAGATTGTTATCAAGATGCCGAAAAAAAAGTCAAATTTGTAGAATTAGGGTTATCTGCCAACACAGATTTAGCTGATAGATTAGATTGCCTTAAAAACGTAACTTTTCTTAGCAATAGTGATGCTCATTCTGAAGGACCACGCGCTTTAGGAAGGGAATTTAATAAATTTAAAATGGATAATCCCTCTTTTGAAGAATTAATTTTAGCAATTGAAAGAAAAAATCAACGCAAAGTTGAATTAAATGTAGGTCTTCATCCCAAATTAGGGAAATACTTTAATATGTTTTGCTATAAATGTAGAAGAAGAATTATATTCAAAAAAATAAAAAACCAAGGTAGTTCTTTATTTAATCAATATTCAATAACGGAAGATTTTGTAAATATTCTCGCAAACGACCCAATAAAAGCAAGAAAGGAATATATCAACAATATAGCAAAAGGAAAAGTTACATGCCCCGCTTGTAAGGAAAAGTTCAATAAAAACATTAAAATAAAATTAGGTGTAAGTGAAAGGATTGAAGTTATTTCTACATCACCAGAACCAATACATCCTGACCATAGACCGCCATACATTAATGCCGTACCATTATTTGATGTAATACGCTCTGTTAAAGGTATTAAAAGCACGAATAGCAAGACCGTTTTAAATACTTACAATAAAATAATAAATGAACTTGGAACCGAATTTGAGGTTTTAATAGAAATCCCTATGGAGAAAATCATAAAAGTTGATGAAGGGGTTGCGTCTGTCATTGAAGCAATAAGAGCGAATAAAATAGAATACACACCGGGTGGTGGCGGGACTTACGGACAAATTCAACTTAATATCTAATTTACTTAAAACCTGAAATTAAGTTTCTGCTAATTATTAGAACGAGTTATAAAAGAAATTTGTTTATATTAGCTAAATTTCAAACTC
>JAUWHC010000023.1 GCA_030606095.1 Promethearchaeota archaeon
ATTACTATCTTGGTATGAACAATAAAAGAATTAACCAAACATGGAGACAAGCTATCTCTCACGCCATTAACTACACTTACATTATCGACGAATTACAACAAGGTACGGTCTATAGATCAAATGGTCCATTAGCACCTGACTTCCCTGGTTATGACGAGAATATTCATGCGGCTGTTTGGGATTTAGAACATGCAAGAGGACTTGTCATGGGCATGTTCCCTACTGAGACTACTGGATTAACTGCTGGTAACGATACAACTGGAACAAACGCTGACAAATGGAAAGCTTTATCTTTAGCAAGCTGGAACTATTCCTATAACGCAGGAAATCAATTTAGAGCGGACTTAGGAGTTCTATTATTGGAAAACCTTAACCACATTGGAATTGATGTCATAGACCAAGGAATGTCCTGGTCTGATTTCATTTATAGAGCTTACGGTTATATGGAACCTGGCGGATACGATACGTTGATGCTTTATTGGATTGGATGGGGTCCTGATTATCTATCTCCGTTCAATATGATTGCGCCATTATTCTCAAACAAATCTGCCTCTGATTCCGCTCAATATTACAATGCAGATGTAGAAAAGTGGTTAGCAGAAGTCTTAGAAGAAACTAACGAAGCTGCAAGAGATGCACTCTATACGCAGATCCTACATCAAATAGTTGAAGTAGACATGCCTCATGCATTTGGTTACCATCCTTATCAGCACTCTGTTCACTCAGCAGATATAAAAGGTGTCTGTTACAATGCAATGGGCTCCTTCTACGTCTATCCAATGTATCGCGAACCAACGGAATATTAGGAATACAATTCCTGAAAATACAAAAATAAATTTTAACAATCTTTTTTTTTTAATTGTTATTTAAATTCTTAATTTTTTCAAATACATAATGTGTTCCCTCGCAAAATTGAAATCAAATAAAATAGATATATCCCCAATTGGTTTTTTTTTTGATGTAATTGCTACAAATCTTTTTAAAATTCCAATTATGCCAACTCCAATGAGAATTGACAAGGTATCAAACGGAGATCCAACCCTTTTTATATTGCCTGATTTCAAAAAGTTGGATGAGTTGGGTGAAAAATTAGATCTCTTTATCGATTTTGAATCTTTTTTTAAAGTTGGAATTGAAAATTTAATAAATTTTGCAAAAGTAAAATATAGCGAAACTAACTACCGAACGTTAAAAAACGAAATTATTCTAAAATGGTTCAATCAATCGCAAATTATCAAAGCTGATATTCCAGATTTGTCTGAAGCTTTTACTTTTATTATTTCTGAATTTTTAATGATATTTTCAAATATTGAAAAAGAAAGTTTTACTCCAGATAGCGAAAGTTATCGCTTACAATTTATTCAATACTGTGAAAGAGTAATTACTTATTTCCGAGAAAAGATTGAGCAAAATAATTTTCAGATCAATGTAAAGGGAGAAAAAAAAATAGTTCAATTATATCTTGAGAAAAAAAATCAATACCTTCCTCGGATTATTTCAATTGATATTTTTAATATTAGAAATAATAGGACAAAGAAAATGGCGTTTGTTCCTTATTTGATTTACGATGATCTTCTAGATTGCTTTACTTATAATAAGAGCACCTTAATTGAAGAACAAAAAAAAGCAAACCTTATAAATTTACATGTTTTAAATACAATTATTAAAAAAAGATCAAATATATTAAAGTATAACGATAAATTTGTCTTTAATGATTTAAAATTGAACGACTACTAATAGAGATTATAATGAAATTTAAAATTGAGATAGGCAGACAAGGAAATTTTTTATTCGCTCTTTTACTAATTCATTTTGTCTTTTTTGGATATATTTGTAATGTTTACGAAAAAAACGTTGGAGATGGAGTTTTATTTTTATATAAAATTATCTTCAATCCAATATCAATTCTCTCAGGAATAATCCTTTTTGGGATTGTTTTTTTGATGGTAATAAGAGAAAATTTTTTTGAGTATGGCATTCGCAATAGTATTTGGCTTATTCCTTTTATAATTGTTATGTCTTGGATATGGTATTGGGTCCTTTATGGATTTGATTTTGGTATGATAGGATTATATTTTATAAGATTTGAATCCTATCTCACTATATTAACATTATTGGGTATAAATCTTTTAGCTGCGCTAACTGCTTCCATCGCAAAAGAGAGATATTCCCGTTTTATCGCACAAATAAAAGAAATTGAAACATAAAACCATCAAAAAAAATAATAATTTCATTTAAGGAGGATAAAAAACGATGAGTATGATAAAGTTTATTATAAGAAGAATGATTGCTATGATACCTGTGTTATTTGGAACATTAACTTTAGTTTTTGTATTATCTAGAATGATGCCAGGCGACCCTATTTTAGCCTATTTACCCGAAGGAAAAGTTGATATGGCAATGTATAACCAAATGAAGCATGAACTTGGATTTGATATGCCAATATATATCCAATATTTTAGGTATTTGGGGGATTTATTTGTAGGTAATTGGGGATATTCTGTATCTATTAATAGAGGTCAATCTGTTTGGTCTCTTATAATGCAAAGATTGCCAAGAACGGTAGACATCTCAATTTTTTCTTTATTAATTGCTGCGGTTCTCGGGATTAAAACAGGCGTAATATCGGCAGTTCATAGAAACAAAGCCAAAGACACAATACTTAGAGGGGCTGCCCTAGTTGGGGTTGCGATCCCTGTATTTTTTATGGGAATGCTACTTCAATTTACTGTAGGATATTTGATCCCAATATTTCCTACTACTGGCTTCAAGACATATGAATATCCAGACCCTGCTTTTGTTACTGGTTTCAGAATGATAGATGCAGTTATATCCGGTGAATATTATTTAATAGGAGACTATTTATATCACTTAATTTTGCCTGTATCATGTTTGTCTTTTATTGTTTTAGCTGGAATTACGAGACAAAGTCGTTCAAGTATGCTAGAAGTCTTAGAGCAAGATTATGTAAGAACAGCAAGAGCAAAGGGGTGTAAAGAAAGAGATGTAATAAATACCCATGCCCGGAAGAATTCATTAATTCCCACTATTACTGTAATAGGATTAAGTTTTGCTGGTTTATTATCTGGAGCAGTTCTAACTGAAACAACTTTTGGGTTGGTTGGTGTAGGAGAACTTTTGATCGCTTCTATAAGAGATGTTGATTATTGGGTAATGAATGCGCTTGTATTTGTAATAACAATTATGTTTGTTTCAATTAATTTAGTAACTGATGTTATATATGGAATGTTAGATCCAAGAATCGTTTATTAATTACAAAAAATTTAAAAATAAAAAAATAAAAAATAGTAGATGAGATTTAATGGGACAAGAGCAAACATATGAAGAAGAATTCGAAATTGAGGAGGAAAAAAGTGTAGTAAAAGAGGTTCTTTCATGGTTTTATAAAAATATTAAATTTCTCCTTATACCGGGGTCAAGAATAGACGAATTAACATATCGGGAAATTGAATTCGAAAAACTTAGAAGTAAGAGAAAATTTATTCGTAGATTTAAATCATTTTTGACGATTTTTGGTATCTTATTGATTTTTACTATCGTATCATTCGCAGTTTTTGCGCCTTGGATTTCTCCAGGCACATTCGATGAAGCTAACGGGACATACCCCAACATGTGGGGGCCTCCAACTGAAGTTAATCTTTTAGGTCAAACCAAATTTGGGCGCGATGTATTAACAAGACTTATATGGGGCGCAAGATCTTCTCTAACAATAGCTTTACCCGCAATAACCTTTAGCGCTTTTTTTGGCGTTATAATCGGTGTAATCTCAGCTTATTATGGTGGATGGGTTGATTCGATTATTATGAGAATTATGGATGTTTTCCTTGCATTTCCAGCATTGATTCTTGCAATGGTGTTTATCGCAATTTTGGGTCAAGAAATTCAATGGATAATGTTAGCATGGGGAATTTTGGGTGTTCCATATTATTCACGTTTAATTAGGGGAAATGTACTGCAAGCACGAAATCTACCTTATATTGAAGCAGCACGAGTTGCTGGAGCGGGAGATTGGAGAATAATGTTTAAGCATATATTGCCAAATGTTATCCAACCAATTATTATCTCTTTTACGTTTGACATCGGAGGAATTATTCTAAGTTTAGCAGGTCTTGCCTTTTTAGGATTTAGTGATCCCAGAATGATTGAATGGGGAAACGATATTGCTGAAGCTCGGGCTTTTCTATATAATGCACCTTGGGCTTCCATGTGGCCGGGTTTCATTATTTTAATTACTGTATTGGGTTTTATGTTAGTTGGTGACGGTTTAAGAGACGCTTTGGACCCAAAACTAAAGAACTTATAGAATTACTTTATAAATAAAAATATAATTATATAAAATAGAAATAGATTAAATATGAATACTATTGATAATAGTGAAAATTTTGAGACAAATTCTTCTATAAAAGAGAAGGTTTCTAAAAAGCTACTTGAAGTTAAAGATTTAACAACATATTTTTTTACTGAAGAAGGTGTTGTTAAGGCAGTTGATGGTGTTTCTTTCGATATATATGAGGATGAAGTACTTGGGCTCGTTGGTGAAACTGGTTGTGGAAAATCCGTTACTGCGCTCTCAATTTTACGGCTTGTAAGAGCACCAGGAAAGATTATAAGCGGAGAAATTAAATTTAAGGGAACCAACCTTTTGGAATTAAATAAAAACGAAATAAGAGCACATCGTGGAAGCAGTATTACTATGATCTTTCAGGATCCTTTAAATTCGCTTAATCCCGTTTTTTCAGTTGGTAAACAAGTTTCTGAAGTATTCACTTTACACCAAAAAGATGAAATGAAGCAACTTCGTGATGAGCGAGTTTTAAAACGTAAGAATAACCTCGAAGAGAAGAAATCGTTAGAAACAGAATTGAAAGAAAGCGGCGAACGCTTATCGGAAGATGATAAAGAAGAGTTACTGAGTAAAATTAAAAAAATAAAAAAAGAGAATGTTAATGTTCCAAATATGAAAAATGTATTATCTGATGTATCAGCAAATATTATTAAAGAAGTGGGAATAGCAGATTCAAAGGAAATTTTAAAAAGATATCCTCATGAGTTAAGTGGTGGTATGAGGCAGCGTGTAATGATTGCTATGGCTTTATCGTGCAATCCCGCGCTTCTAATTGCTGACGAACCTACAACGGCCTTAGATGTTACGATCCAAGCTCAAATTCTTGATTTAATGAAGGATTTAAAAAAAAGGTTTAAGACGTCAATTCTTCTAATTACTCACGATTTAGGTATTATTGCCGAAATGTGTGATAGGGTGGCTGTCATGTATAGTGGCAATATTGTTGAATATGCTACAGCAGAGGATCTTTACAAAAATCCACGTCATCCCTATACACAAGGTTTAATTGCCGCTATTCCAAGTGTCGAAAAGAGAGACCAAAAATTACAAACGATTAGAGGTATGGTTCCAAATCTAATTTATCCTCCATCGGGATGCAGATTTCATCCAAGATGTGATGAGCGATTAGAAATTTGCGATAAAATAAAACCAAAACTTAATGAAATTGGTGATAAATATTATGTCGCATGCCATCTTTTCGATTCCGAATATAAAAATTCACCTAAATATGAATGGACTAAAGGAGAAGACCAGTCCTCTTATAAAGTTTAATTAATAATATACAAAACAATTTAAATAAAGGAAAAAAAAAAATGACTCTTGTTGAAGAAAAGGTAGATACAGCAGAGATGGAAGAAGATGTCATTCTTTCTGTAAGAAATCTTAAAACCTATTTCCCTATATACGGAGGTATGTTTAAAAGAGTAATAGGTGTAGTTAAAGCTGTTGATGGGGTAAGTTTTGATCTTCATACTCAAGAAACCATCGGATTAGTAGGAGAAAGTGGATGCGGAAAAACCACAATTGGAAATACTATTTTAAATTTGGTTGAAGCCGAATCAGGAGAAATATTTTTTAAAAATCAAAGACTGATAAAACCTAAGGGTTTTTTTTCAAGTTTGCTTAAAAAAGATGAAATTGATAAAAGCAACGATCTTCAATACACAAAAAGATTTCGCAAAAAGATACAAATGGTATTTCAAGACCCCGATTCTTCGTTAAATCCTCGTTGGAAGATTGTTAACATAATTGGTGAACCTCTTAAGATATTAGAAGGCATAAAAAAAAAGAGAGAAATTCGTAGAAGAGTTCTTGAATTGTTAGAAACTGTTTCTATGAAAGCAGAACATTTAGATCGTTATCCTCATGAATTTTCAGGCGGTCAAAAACAAAGGATTGTGATTGCCAGAGCCTTAGCATGTAATCCTGAGATTATTATTCTGGATGAACCTACTTCCGCGTTAGATGTTTCCGTTCAAGCACAAATTTTAAATTTATTGAAAGAACTTCAAAAAAGATTTAATTTGTCATATCTCTTCATTACACATGATTTAAGCGTAATTCAACACATAGCTGATACAATTCAAGTAATGTATTTAGGCAAGTTTGTTGAGGGGGGAACTATCGATGAAGTGTTCTACAATCCAACTCATCCATATACAAGAGCACTGCTTTCCGCAAGACCAACTTTCGATCCTGGTTCAACAGCAAATAGAATTATCTTAAAGGGAGATGTTCCTAGTCCTGTTAATCCTCCAAGTGGATGCACTTTTCATCCAAGGTGTTTCGAGAAAGAAAAGCACGAAGGATGTAGCATAAACGCCCCAGTAAGGTTCGATCTGGGCGGTGATCACTATATGTTTTGCAGGCCTTTAATCGAAAAAAAAAAGTAGTCTAAACTCAACTTCGAAAGTTAAAAAAATAAACGTTTAAAATTATTTAACTATTTTTCTAATCTTTTCAGCTTATTTTACCTCCAATAAATTGTGAGCATTTTAATTATCTATTGAATTTCTTCTTTTAACAAGGTTTTTTGTCGTTTATTCTCTTAAAGACCTGCAATTAAGTTGATGGGTAGAAGAAAGTATGATGGATTATTCTGGTAGAACTTCCAAGATACCTGAAAACTTAAATACATCTTCTACCCATTTATGATCATGAAATGGTATTTAACAACTCAGAAAAAATCTAATGGCTCTTATTACCTTTACAAGCGCAATTACACGCAAGAAGGAAAATCTAAGAGTGATTACGTATATTTGGGTACGGAAGAAGTTGCGCTAAAGATATTGTCGGATTTTAATTCGGAAAAACCCCTAAATGAACGTCTTTTATCGTTTTCTGGCGAGGTCATCCTCTCAAAAATGCTTGCGATGGTAAATTTCAAGGAAATAATAAATAAAATCGTTCAAAATGAGGCAAAATTTGATGTCGGGTGTTTTATTGAAATGCTTGTTATCGAACATTCCCTTTATGAACGTAGTAAATGGAGATTAGCTAATATTTCGCACGCAAAATCAATTTTCTCGCTCGATACTCTAATCACTCCTGATAATTTTCATGAAAATAACATTTACAATTATATGGACTATCTGTATCCCAAGCTCGACCAGATACAAAAGGAGATCGTTAACAAGCTTCTTGCCATGAAGAACATGGAATTTGACGAGTTGATCATTGATGCGACATCCATGCATTGTTTTGGTGGTGATGATGTCGAAGAGCCGAAAAATCAGATGGAGAAATATAAACAAGTAAATCGAACCCACGGCTATAGCCGGTCTAAGCGTCCCGATTTGCCGCAAATAAACCTATTGTTAGGCGTTACTAATCATTACATCCCATTATTATTCGATGCGTTTTCAGGAAATGCTCCCGATACTGCAATGTTTAAAATGCTTCTCGAAAAGTGTCAGCGCGAGTATCCAATGCTTCTAAAAAAGATAAAAGGAAAATATTTGGTGTTTGATAAGGGAAACAATAGCGAAGACAATTTCAAGGAAATTGATTCGTTATGCGAGGAGTGGAGTTGTCATTTTGTCACCAGCGTTCGTCCAAGCTTGGTTAGTGTAAAAGAACAATTGTTGCCGTTAAAAATCGAAGAACAACCCGTAATATACGAGCAGAAACGTACAAAATTGAGGGGTAAGACATCTACGATTTTCTTGTATGACGGGGATAAAAAAGAAAGAAATGTCTTGTTATATGTGAACGAAGAGATAGCAAGAAAAAGGCAGGACGAGTTCTTAGAGTTATTAAACGAGATCCAAGAAAAAGTAAGTGAGATTAACCAAAAAAAGGTTAAAATCGAGGATAAAAAGGAATTGGTCGAAAATTTTCTAAGAAGGAAAAGAGTCATTTCCTATTTCAAGCGTGAGCAGGACAATGGGACGATCAGGTGCGTTCCAATCCAAAAAAAAGTGGATGAAAAGTTCAATTTAGCCGGTAAATTTGCCATCATTACCAACGATTTTACTCTCGATGCGGATTCTATCATCCGCATTTACAAGACATCTGGAGTTGTAGAGCACGAATTTCACATTTTAAAGAGCGTTCTTTCTCTCTACCCCCTCAGGCATCGTAAGAAAGAAAGGATTAAAGTACATTGTGCCCTCGTGATATGGGGAGCAATGGCATTTGCGTTATTGAGATTTTTGCTGATGCAACATGACCTCGAATTTACATTTGAGGAATTAAAAGATATTGTTAAGGAGGGTTACGTTTCAATCGGCGATCACGTTTATCCGGGCTACAAATCTTTTAGAATTCAGAGGACCTTGAACGTTAGTTCCTTATTAGAAGACATTTTCAAGATATTTAAATTGAAATTTGATTATTTTGATATAAAATTTCTACCCACGGGTGATTAAAAAAACTAAGGAGGAAATTAAAGGAGGGAGATGGTTAAAAAAAACGGCTGAAGATTGTTAAAAAATAATTAAATATCATTCAAAAATCCCTGAAAGGGTAAAAAAATTAAGTAAGAATTTAAAACTAAACCATGCTTATATTTATCAACTTTCGAAGTTGAGTCTAAAGGAATGGAATATATTTTTAATTAATTATTCTTTTTGTTTTTTTAAAGAACTCTATTCTATTTTTTTGTTTTTCAATATTTACTTATTTCTTTAGGAAATTATTAGAAAATTCATAAAAAAAATAAATTATAGAACTTTTTTAACAATAATTATGTCTCACAAGTCTCAGATTTTTGTAGTAAAAACTTCTCCAAATACAGTTTTGGAAGATTATAAAAAATTAATGCATTTAGCAGAATATGAAAAGTTTTACGATAAAAACAATAAAACCATCTTAAAATTAAATTTAAGCTGGTCAAAATTTTTCCCTTCATGTTCCAGTCCACCATGGCAAGTGGAAGGCATTATCAAAACCATGGTAGAAGATGGATACAATCCAAAAAACATCTTTACTGCTGAAAATAGAACTGTCGTGACGAACATCGAAAAGGGGCTAAAAGGAAACAAATGGAGTCCTATTATCAAGAGATATGGAGCGTGGTTTGTACCGTTAACGCGGGTTCCGTTTGTACCGTATGAATCGTTAAGACATAGGTTTAATTCGTTGAAAAATAGGCAGTTGCATGTTCTTGATTCTAAAATATTCCCAGAAGGTTTTAAAATTCCAGAATTTTATGTGGGGAAATCCATAATTCATCTTCCAACTATGAAAACTCACGGTCATACGGGGGCGATCGGAGGCTCATTAAAACAAACCAAGGAAGAAATGAAGCATGGGGGTATAACATGCTCTATGAAAAATGCCTTTGGTGGTCTTTTGACTAAGCGTAGACATTTTAGTCACCAATTTATGTCTGAAGTATTAGTAGATTTGTTAATAATTCAAAAACAAATACACCCGAACATTATGGCGGTAGTAGATGGAACTGTGTGTGGGGATGGGGCGGGACCAAGAACTATGATTCCTCGTATAAAAAATTATCTCCTTGCGGGGTACGATCAAGTCGCAGTTGACGCTGTTGTAGCAAAAATGTTAGGATTTGAACCTTTGAAATTACCAGCTATAAAACTAGCGCATGAAGAAGGGTTGGGTTGCGGAGACTTCGAAGATATTGAGATTATTGGAGAAGATGTATCGAACATAAATTGGAACTTTAAAGTAAAACGTAGTTTGGTAATTTGGGGAGATCAGATGGTTAGAAAAGGATCCTTACGGTTTTTAAATCCATTATTACAAAATAAAATCTTTTTCACCTTTCCAATTTTAGGTTCCTTAATCTTTCACGATATGATATGGTACCCCACAATCGGTAAGAAAAGAATAAATAATTTCCTTAAATCAGGATGGGGAAAACTTTTTAAAAATTATCCTCATAATTAGGGGTTAATTTCTTTCGCATCTCTAAGAACTCCCTCTATTAAATTTCTAAAATTAAGATTATATTTCTTATCTAGTTGAATATGGATCAAAAATTCAACAGCCCCTCCTTTTCCTAAAAGAGGAGAAACTATTATCCCCTTAGGAAAGAACGAATTCTCAACATTCCATTCCATTAAGTTAAGTAAAATCTGGTAAAGATTTTCTGAATCTTTTATTACTTTTAATTTGGTTTCTTCACGAAAGTTTGTTTCAAAAAGAGGTTTAACTAAAACAACAATGTCTCCATTTTTCTTCAAATAATTCCTTATGTTAGGTAGTACTGACTTGAGCGAAGAGAATGTTACGTCTATTGTTACAATGTCTACTTTATTGGGTAGAGTTTTCAAACTTCTAGCATCGACTCCTAATAGTTCGACAATTTTTTCATTCTTACATTTTAAGGAAGGATGAAGTATATCTGTCGCAGTATCAATTGCGTAGATTTTAATCGCTCCATGTTGTAATAAACAATCTGTAAAACCTCCGATTGAAGCTCCAATATCTGCGCAAACTTTTCCTTTAACTGAGATAGAAAAACGTTCTAATGCCGCTTCTAACTTAAGTCCTCCCCGCCCAACGTAAGGAAATTTTCGCATTAATTGGATGTCAGAAGTGTTTTCAATTTTTTTACCAGGTTTAGTATTTATTACATCGTTTACATACACATATCCCTTTTTTATTAACCACTGTGCTTTTGTTCTACTTTCTACTAACCTTCTTTCCACTAATAGAATATCTAAGCGTTCTTTCATCTCTTCAGTATAAAAATGTTTTTATATCAATAGGTAATAATGGTGAAAATAATAAAATTATTTTTATGAATTTCTTAAAAAAGTCGCATTTTAAATTCTTAAAATAAAAACTTAGTGTGATATGTCTAATTCTTTAGTTGATTATCTTTACTTTAGTCAGATTGTAAACATAAAAAAGAAATTCTTTAACGCAGAATTAAAGTTTTTTAAATTTTTTTTTGAAATTACAAAAATCGTTCCTGTATTTGTAATTATCAGAAATCCGTTTGTATTCTATTTTGTAAAACCAAGAGATTTTTTTATAGCTAAATTTTTTCTAAGAAAATTAAGATATAAGCTTCAAGGTAAAAAAATTTCAATAATCCGGGCTGAAACAACGTTACTAAGGCTAGTTTTCAGCTTTTTTGACGATGTTTATATTCATAATGTAAAATTGATTGAAAAAACAAATGGAACTTTAATTGATGTAACATTTATATTTGATAAAGATAGGGCTGTTGCCGTTGGAATTGAAGGCGGTTATATTAAAGCCGTTAATTTTATCTTTAGAAATTATATATCTTTTGATAGCTCTTTCAACAAGTTTGAAAAAGATCCGGTAGAAATAAGATGTACTAAAACTAATTTATAATCAAGACGGAATTATTATCTTGTTGTTTGCGTTTATTTTTTTCCTCAACTTTACCTGCTAAATAAAAACTTATTTTACCTAATATTATTTTTAATGAAGCCTTCCAACCCCAGGTTTTGTATATTTGCCTTAATATCAAACCAAACAAAATAAAAGAAAATACAACGGCTATCCAAATACTAAATGGGTCTAAACTGTGTAAAAAAATAAAATACATCAAATTATGCCCTAAATAAACAGTAAAGGAATAATAAGAGAAGTAAAACAATAGTTTGTAACTTCTTTTAGTTTTAAAAACGTTAAATTCCTCAAGAGTTATTAATATCAACAGCAATATTAAATCAATACCTAGCGTATAAATCAACCAAGAAAAACTGCTTCTGATTAGAAAACTTGGAAAATCAAATATTAAGCCAAAAAAAATTAACAATAAACCAAAGATACTCATTGGTAAAAATAATTTTTTTTTTAACTCATTTTTTCTGTTTTGTGGTTTTTTGTTGAAATTTATCTCATATAAGATATCTCCAACAACAGTTCCAAAAAGAAAAAAGGGAAAAAAGTTAAGTAAAGTATCTTGACCAAAATCGTTATATAAAATGTGATATAAAACACCTTGTAGAGTTGTTAAACCTTGGGATGAAGATAAAATACTATAGATGAATTGATTTATAACCCAAATCGAAAAACAAATAAAAATTCTAGTCTTTTTTGATAATTTAAATAATGGCCATGTTATAAGTAAGGAAAAGGCAGCAGTCATTAATACAAACCATGTCCAAATCCATGATAAGTTATCTATCGAAAGGGCTACTGCAAAATTATAACATAAAGCAATTATTAATAATAATAACGCTCTAAAATAGTAAGAACTTTTTACTCTCGAATAACTTAGCTCATTCAATATCTCAACTCTATAAATTCGACCTCTATACGACAAAGCTATACTTACGCCAGAAATAAATAAAAAACCAGAAGCACCAATCGAATCCAAAATACTATGAGTAAAATTTCCTAAAGAAAAATATTCGGGTTTAAGCCACCAGTCTAATAAATGACCTAAAAACATCCAACCCATACATATTCCGCGAAAAATATCAATACTTTTAAGTCTTTTCATTAATTTCAAAAAATATTTATGAATTAAATTCTTTTTCTTCTAAAGACTTATCTAATATTTTTTCTGCTTCGTCTATAGAAGCTACATCTTCAAGATTAGACGCGTTATTAGGTCCAATATTAATCATTAAAAATTTACAATGTCTAAACAATTGATTTTTTACGTAAATGTTTGTTTTACCGTTCTCTAACCGCAGTTTTAAGAATTTATTAATTTGAAATTCTTTCATGAAATTAAGGGATTATAATTTAATACTTCTATTAATAAAGTAATAATTTTATTATATAAATATCGCGCATATGCCAATTTACTGAAGTGTCATCTACTTTCTGCATTTTTTAAATTTCCTTAACCTCAAGATCTATCAAATTTAATTTCTTAATTATATTAATATGAATCCTTCGGCTTGATCTCTATGGATGTTGCTTCGCTACACTGAATTGTCGCAATCAGATGTGATAATCTACTGATTTGTGCTTTTATGGAAAAATTAGAGCCCCATTTATTATAGATACACCTTAAGGCAAATCCCATGAGAAGTATTATTGTTGATATATAAATCCAAATGTTAAATGAATACAAACTATCTAAAAATAGAAAATATAACAAATTATGTAAGAGGTATACTGTAAAGGAGTAATAAGAAAAATAATAGAGAAATCGGTAACTTTTTTGAGTATTAAGCATCCCAATTTCTTCTATTCCCAATATAAACGCAAAAATTATTAATTCAAGTCCTAAAGAATAAAAAAACCAAGAAAATGTTCGATGATGTAAAAAGTTTGGAAATTGAAAGATAACACCAAATACTATCAAAATTACTCCTAATATTAATGAAGGAATTAAAAAATTTCTTTTAAATACTTCTCTATCAACCATTTTATTATCGTCTTTATATAACTCGTAAAGAACATCTCCTATAACAGTACCTATAACAAAAAACGTAAAAAACGATAATATCGGGTCCAATTCCAAATTATTGTACAATGCATAATACATAACGCCAAAAAGATTATTTTGACCAACATATCCCAATAAAAAACTTAATAATAATTGATTAAGAAACAATAAACTCATTCCAAAACAGATTCTAAATAACTTCGATGTTTTAAACAACGGCCAAATCATAATAAGAGAAAATGAAATAGTAAGAAGAATAGTCCAATTCCATATTAGCGATAGATCGTTAAACATTATAGCAACAAACGTGTTATAAAGCAAAGATATCATTAAAATAAAAAAAGCTCGAAGGAAATACTCGTTTCTTAGAGTTTTTCTACTGTAAGATTTCGATATTTCAGCCTTTTTAGTTCTGCCTCTATATGATAAAATTGCACTTGCTCCAGAAATAAATAAAAAAGCTCCCGATCCTAAAGGATCTGCTATTCCTCTATATATATCAAAGAACCACATGCTCTCTTGAGTAAGGTACCACTCTGTCAAATGGCCCACGATCATGTGTAACATGCTTAATCCGCGCAGTATATCGATAGATTTAAATCTTTTCAATTACAATATCCCCAAAGCTCCAAGTCATATAGATAGAAACAATTTTTAAAATTTTTTTAAAACGGTAATTTGATGAAATTATTCAAAAGTATTAAATTTTTCAGATATAACTAACAATTTCTTATTTCATTAATCAACCGAATAGATTCTTTAAGTGGGATTTCACCGCGTAACACTTTTT
>JAUWHC010000111.1 GCA_030606095.1 Promethearchaeota archaeon
TGTTGGTCGCGAAATCTATGCTCTCTTTCGGGAGAGGTAAGTTATAAAACTCTTTTTTGGACTCTCGAAGCAAATCGTCGAGTCTTACACGCCCTTTCGAGAACTCTTTGACCCGAGCTTTGTTCGCGTATTCGGGATTTAACTTTAAAAACAATTCGTCTAAACCGGAATAAACGTAATCTTTAAACGAATTTGCTGTGCTTTTGCCAACGCCGATCGGAAACAAAAATTTGCCCGCAACACGCTGGTGGGGCTCGGTTATTTCTGGTTTTTGCTCTGACATGTTGTTATTGAAGTTTGCAAAGCATTTTGAATGTAGTAATTAGAAGATATAAATGATATAATACCGCTAGTTAAAGGTTGTATCTCAATTAGGTATTGATAAAAGAAGATAATACTAGCAACATAAAAAGAATTATAAGAACCCATTAAAGGTTATTTAAAGACTAAATAAATATTATGAAAAGATTTAAATAATCAATTCTTGAAAAAAATTATGGGAAAGTAATGTATGGACAAATATTAAGGACATTTCTCGTGTCCTGTAAGGTAAATTATTAATTACTTTCCTAATCCACCTTTTATTTTTTGATCTTATCAATCACTTTGTTAAGATACTTCATATTTTTCTTTTGAACTTTTCTTTCTAATTGCCAAGCAACGAAATCCTTAAAACACCATAGTTCAGCTTTCTTCTTTAATGCTTGGAACCTTTCTATGGCCAGAATAAAATCTGCATCCCCACTTAATAAAACTGCAATATCATAATTATTTTCATAAGCATTGGTAATCATGTCAATAGCAAGTAAAACATCCACCCCTTTTTCTTTAAACCCTTGAGGAGTTTCTTTAAGATATCTATACTTAACATTAATTCCGTATTTTCTTTTCAAGGACTTAATAAAACCTATTTTTTTACCTTTGATTGGATAAATTACGCCCATATTCATTATGGTAATAGTAGTAGTATTGCTCCTACATACTACTGGTTTTCCGTGAGCGAGATGAAGAATTCAAAGGGGATATTTTCATTGAGAACCAGGCTAGTGTAAATAATGGAGAATTACTGAGTATTGGACTTGGATAAAATATATATCTGAAGAAGATGGATCGGGATATAGAAAAGGAGAATTGGATAAATTACAGAAGGTGATAAGTAAAGTCATAACAGGGGATATTTAGCTTGAATAACCAGAATTACAATAGCTAGGAAAACATTTGACGGTATTTATTTTCTTCTTTACCTGCATAAAAAATTATTTCAGAAGTCTTATCCATGTGAAGAAACAGAGACCATTCTCCAAACTCACCTAGTTCGTGTAAAACATTAGGCTCAATCCAAGTGTAATGACCTTTAAGCTTTAGCGCCAGTCTAATTGAAGCTATACTTTTCTCTTCACTCATAATGATTCCTTTTTCTTTGTAACTGGCTCAAGCTTATAAAATCTAAATTTATCATCAGGATCGTGGCATACAGCTACTTTTTGTCCTTCTATTTCAAATAACCTACATTGATCTATTGGAATAGTATCTAACTGAAAACTTGATTTTTCTTCTTTCTCTGTGGTCATATGATTTATAAAGAAATTTACATATAAATTTTTAATGGTCCTTTAGGAAAGGGGAATATTTTACAATTTGTTATTATCAGATACTCCCAATTTTCACACTCATAACGCTTTTTTTACCATGTCTTATCTTTGATACAACCTTTAAATAGCGGTATTTTATCATTACTATCATTATGACTCAAACAATTTCTCAAGTAATGAATGATCAAATGCATTCCATTCTTAAAAGAATTAATCTTGACCTACTAATACCCGAATTGTATAGGGTAAATTAAGTGAGGTTAAATTATTATGATGATAAAGAGAGCGGTATCGGTGTGACTTATCTTTACCTCCGTGACCCAAAGCCAAGATTTAATATCAAAAACTAATTTAATAGTTTCAACAATATCTTTAATCACCATTGGTTAATATCTCGAATATATTTATTATGCATATTTTTATGACTGATTAAATTACTTTCGCAACGAAAAGTAAACCTTTAACAGCACCACGCTCCAGAAAACGATCCAAACGCCAATTATTAACGGCATAACATCTTTCGTAGAGATCGTATAAAAAACTTTCGAGAAGGCGTAATAGGTGGCTAATCAGTTATATAACTAATTAGTTATAATTTTTTATATTTAAAAAAATAATACAACTATATTTCTATCTAATTGTAATTATATGAACTCAATTACAGGAATCATAACAAAATTAGATAGGAGAATAAAATTAAGTATTCAAAACAATATTTATATTATAAGAAAGGAATAAGCTAAAATCATAATGTAAAGCGAGTGTAATCAAAAAATGACTTCAAGATCAATGGAAAGTGAAATAAAGGAATTGAAAAAGCAGCAGAATGTGTTAGTAAAGCAAGTTAAGGTGTTAAAAGAGAAAATTGAGAAACTGGAAGAAGATTCCATTATTAAACTAAAACCAATGATTAAAGATCATTCAACTTATCAAGATTTCTACAATCGGCAGGAGTGGCTTGAGGATCAAAGAAAACAATATCCAAATGAATTACTTGCATATACGAAGAAAGACGAGGGTTACCTTTTACTTGCACATTCAAAGACAGAAAGCGATCTTTTAAAACAAATTGATACGCTCCTAGAAAATAACACTATTTCTCAAGAAGATATTGTCCTTTTTGACAGTTAAGGCGAGCTACCTATGGAAATCAATTTTAAAAAACTTAAAGAAAGCTCTATTAAGTTTGACAAAAAACTACGACTCCCTTTAAACACTTTAACGATTAATATAGGAGATCTACGAAAAAACTTTTCTAAATTTATTTCTGATATTATTGAGACTAAAAGCGGTCGTAAATTCAAGACAACTTTAAGTGAAGTATTAATAGATACGGGTAATGAAGCAGAATATATCGTAGTGAGTGCGTATTATTTTAATACATTCAAAGAAAAAATTGAAGATATAACGGTAAAAAAACAAATACTTGAAGATTTCCGAGGAAATAAGCGAGTCACGGAGGTGTCAACAAAAATCTTTGAATTCAGGATCTTCAATGCTACCTTCAA
This sequence comes from Promethearchaeota archaeon, assembly GCA_030606095.1. Classification (GTDB taxonomy): domain Archaea; phylum Asgardarchaeota; class Lokiarchaeia; order Sigyniarchaeales; family SOKP01; genus SOKP01. The sequence continues at coordinate 3,101 of JAUWHC010000111.1, forward strand.
ATCAAGAATAGGCTTTACTTATCAAACCAGTATCAATGCGCTAGATATCATTAATATTGGGATAAATGCGATTCGACAATTCTTAAATATCTTTTTTCCTGCTAACGCTGAAAACTACTATTATTGCGATAATATATGAATGATTATGACTGATATTTGTTAAATACACAATTTGGTGATAACTAGTGTCGTATCGCCCCTACCCTGAAAAGAAAAAAGAAAAAATAGGTAACTTGGTGGCGACCGAAGACCATGGTTTGGTTTTACATCCAGTCAAAGACCCTGGGCGGGCGTGCGGATCGGCATGCTCATGTATTTTTTTTCTCTAAATTCTTTATTTCCTTACCCCTTCTCATATCTCTATTTCCCTTCTTACCTGCATTACTCCATTTTCTCCCGGAGGGATCGTGCATGTCCGCTCGACACGGCTCTTTTTACGATTTCTTTCCCATCTTGACTTAACTTAGGCACTGGGGATAAAGACTTAACTTTTTTTAATTCGATAATTTCGGGTTTTTCGAGGTCTAAGAGTTTACATATACGATCAATTTCATATCTAACGAATTCCATCTCGTCATAGGTATCAGGATCTACTTTCGCCATGATAATCTTTTAATGATTCCAAATTAACTTTTAAATAATTATTTAAACCTAAATATATATATTTTCTCCTTAAAATTCAACCTATTTCAAATATCAGAGTTTTAATAGCCATAACATTTTTTTTCAAATTTATAACCATTTAAAATGCCTGTAAACATTCATCTTATGAATCGATGAATCTTATTGTCTAAAATTTTTTAGCTACTAAACAATTTATTGTTTCAGCGTTATAAAACTTAATCAAACAATATTAGAGTTAACTCCTCAACTAAGTAAACCTCATCATTCGAACTCAATTTTTGATCATATATTATGATCCGATTTTGCTATTAATTTTTTTTTTTCTTATCAACAATAATTCTTTTTGTCGACCAAAATTGGACGATAAAATCACTCGGATAAACTATGATCAACCAACACATTTAAATATAAGTAATCCTAAATTAAATATAATTACCATCGTAATTATAAAAAAATATTTAAAAAATTAGTGGAGGAAAAAAAATTATGGCAGCATTCGCATGGAGTCCTTTAAGGGCTTTAATGAAAAAGGCCGGAGCTGAAATCGTAAGTAGAGCCGCAGTTGATAAATTAATGGATTATTTAGAAGAATACGCTAAAGAATTAACTGGTTGTGCTTTAAGTATTGCTAAACACTCTGGTCGAAAGAAAGTAACTCAAGGCGACATGAAAATCGCAATTAACTTAATTTAGAGCGATTTCCTGGAAGCTTGAAAGCTTAATATTTTCAAAAATCTTTTTTTTATTTTTATATAAATTATTGAATCTCTCTTATTTTAAAAGAAAGTAGCTATTTTTTTATACATAATAATCTCAATAAAAGGAGTATAATAAAAAGCGAAAAAGCAAAGCATCTTCATTCTCCTAGGATCTGGACTTATTTTTAGTTCGTAATCTGGAAATGCATTTTTCTCGCTCATATTTGCCTATATTTCAAATCTAAAATAAATTTTATTTAATTTTCGATATAAAGATTTAATACCGATTGTAATGTTTATTTCTAGAAAGCATCAATTTTTATTACACTATATTTAAAGGTTGAAGTTTAATGACATTTGAACGTGAAGTCCAGCCTTATTATATATTTAAGATATGTCTGCTGGGTCAAGGTGGTGTGGGAAAGACATGTATATCCAGAAGACTATGCCTTGATACATTTGAGGCAAACACAAGACTTACTATAGGAATTGATTTTTACACTTATGACATCCCTCTTGTTGTAGATGGCGATAAAACATATATTCGATTGAGCATATGGGATTTTGGCGGTCAAGAACAGTTTAAAAAAATGTTTAGTTATTATATCAATGGGGCAAACGGTATTTTTATGGTATTTAGCCTATTCAACCTTAATAATACTTTACTTGGCTTAGATTGGTGGTACGAGCATCTTATTAAGCAAAAACAAAAAGACACTCCGAAATTATTAATTGGTTGTAAAAGTGATTTAACTGGTAGCCTTGCAAAAGTAGATGAGTTAGTAATAGAGAATTTTAGGAAGAAACACAAAAAAGTACCGTTTTTTAAGACGTCTGCGAAAGACAATGTTAACATTAGAAAAATTTTTGTAGAGATGATAAAACTAATCATGGATACTAATAATTTTAAATACGATAAAATTCTCTAAAATCTTTTTCAAACTAAAATAAATCTTTTTGAGTAATATTATAGGATTTAAATACCTTTAACTTTAATTGATTTTACCATACAACTGTTCCCTCTTCTGACCATAATTATATAAATTTAGGAAAGATTTTGCAGCACTTTCTATTGAGGGATACACTAAAAATCCATCTTTGACGAGCTTATCGTGGAATAATGCTCGAGACTCGCTTGGATATTGATGAAGAATAACGATAAAAACTTTTTCTAAGGATTCAGCATATGTTTTTATACCAAGTAAATTGTTGTAATAACCCTTAAACCTAACATCGTTTAAATCCCTCCAAGCGTCGGTTTCTACTATAACTAAATCGATATCATCATCTATAGCTACTTTGCATACCTCTAGAAATACTTTATCCGCAGTAACCCATGGCATATCAAAAGGATTAGATAAACTACCGATTTTAATAGGGTAGATTTTTTTTAGTTTTTCTAATTTTTCCCCTTTAAACAATGGTAATTCTAAGCCTAATTCTGTTAAAGTATCGGTTGCCAATATTCCAAATCCTCCGGACCATAGAACAACTAAAGCGCGTTTACCTGATGGATAGATAACTTTTTTACTTAATTTTTTAAACCTTTTTATATAACTTGAAAAAAGGTAAGCGTAATCAATCAGCTCGTCTAATGACGGTGGTATTTCGATAATCGTTGTTTGGTTAAAAATTGCATCCCAAATCTTGCGTCTAGATGCCATTGAGCCGGTATGCGTTAAAACTGCTGTCTGACCTCGTTCAGTTCTGCCCCCTCGCATAAAAAGTATCGGTTTTTTTGTATTTTTAAACGCTTTTATTAACCTTTTCCCTTCATTTTTGTGCAAAGTGGATAAACCTTCGAAGTAAACACAAACCAAATCAGTCTCGTTGTCGTCGTTGAAATATTGTAGAAGTTCAGAAACTTGTATATCAATGCAATTACCCATGCTTACTCCTTTTGAAAATCTTAGGTTGTACCTTCGAGAACTAAATTTAATCATTTTGGAATGCAAATCTCCCGATTGGAAGATTAAGCTAATATTCCCGCTTTCAATTGGAAAGGAGGAGTAATACGCTATTTTTCCGTGTGGGCAATAAAGACCCATACAATTTGGTCCTATGCTTCTGGTTCCTGGATAATTCATTAAAATTTCTTTTAAATCTCGTTCAATTTTGAGTCCTACTTCGTCGGATTCTGCTGTTCCAGCAGTAAAAATATGAATAAAATTTATTTTCTTTTTAGATAATATCTCTTTTAAATTTTGAACTACAAGCTCTCTTCTGATGGATAAAATCAGTAAATCTATCGTATCGGCTGGAACATCGTCAATAGATTTATAACATTTTATTCCTAAAAGTTCATCTTCTTTGGGTGAATATAAGTAAAGTTTTTCTGAATCAAATCCTTGTCTAATAAAACCTTCAATAAAAAAAGAAATTTTCGGTTTCGCTTCAAAAATTAATACGCTTGTCGGTTTAAATAATAGTTCTAAAGAATTTATATTACTTTTTATTTCCAATGTGTTCCCCTAACTCGTTTGTTAAAAGATTGTTACAATTATAGCAGTATTTGGGAACTGAATTAAATTGCGTTCCACAATTCTGACAAGTTATTTTACTTTGAAGTTCAATCTGCTTTAAGTTTTCTTCTTTTGTTTTTTTTCTAAAAGATTCAATAATTTTTAAGACTAATGACAACCCGATCGAAATAATTACGATCGTAATACCTAAAATGATTGTTTTTATAATAAGTGAAGGAAAAAGAGCATTAAAATATGTTTCTGAGTACCGGTAATAAAAAACATAAAAGAAGAAGTTAGGAAAAAAGAATGCGAGCAAATTCATAGAATAAGCTTTTTTGAAATCGTTAAAAATAAAAATTGGTATTAGTGATACTAAAATCCAAGTAAAGTATATGTACATAAAACCAAAGCTATTGTTATACATAATATAATTAGAAAGAAGTTGGATTATCAACTTTCTTTCCTCTGAAATTGAGCTAATAAACTCGATTTGAGAGTTATATTGAAATATGGACATTAATAAACTTAAAATTAAGATTTGAATAATGAAAAGCACTAATTTACTTTTAAAATAATTCTGTATCTTCATCTTTAATTAATTAAAAATATCCATAAATTAAACTCTTTGATATAAATTAATAAAAGA
>JAUWHC010000336.1 GCA_030606095.1 Promethearchaeota archaeon
TCGAAAGATAAAATACCAATTATTCCTCAACGATTAATAAAAGATGTTTTAGAAGTTATAGATGATGATGCTATTTTGGTTCTAGACGGCGGAGATATTATATGTTACGCTATGGAGCAAATAGATATTCACAAACCAAGACCTCCACTTTCTACTCTAGAAGCAGTCGGTATGGGACATTTAGGTACAGGAATTCCCTACGGGATTGGTGCTAAATTAGCAAAGCCTGATAAACAAGTTGTAGCCATAACTGGAGATGGATCATTTATGATGAACATTCAAGATCTTGAAACAGCCGTTAGATTGGGATTAAAAAACTTAATATATATAATTGCCAATAACAGTGCGTGGGGCATGCTTAAATCAGGGCAGAAGCTCTTCGTAGGTAAGCGTTACATTGATGTGGAACTCCCACCTTTTGACTACGCTAAATGTGCCGAAGGATTTGGTTGTTATGGAGAAGTAGTTACCGATCCTAACGAGATTAAACCCGCTTTCGAGAGAGCAAAAAACGCGGGGAAACCAGCTGTAATAGATGTAAAGATAGCTTGGAGTATTCCTGATTCAACTAAGCTTTTAGGTAGTATGGGAATTTTATAACAAATAAAAATGGTTCTTTTTTTTTATTATTATAATTAATAGAGTGTGAGATATATGAAAGGAGCAGTATTTGTAGGAAAACATCAAATTGAAATAAGAGACGATTTACCTAAACCAGAGGTTCTTTCTGACGAGGTATTAATAAAAGTAAAATATTGCGGTATATGTGGTTCTGGAATTGAATCTTACGAATCTGGGGGAATGTATCTTCCTGGAATCGTTATTGGTCACGAGTTTTCGGGAGAAATCGCGGAAGTAGGCGATAATGTAAGAAAATGGAAAATTGGTCATCGAGTAACGGTAAATCCTAATGTTCCCTGCTATGATTGTTATTGGTGCAACCATTACCAAGAAAATATGTGCAAACTAAGTAATAATGGTTTAGGTACGACTCAAAACGGTGGAATGGTAGAATACTTAAATGTAAAGGCGGAGCGGTTACACGCCTTACCAGATTCAATGTCGTTCAAAGCAGGAGCTACAGTAGAGCCGTTAGCAAACTGTGTGTACGCAGTTCAACAATCTGGTTTAAAGATTGGTGATAATGTTGCAGTTATTGGAGCGGGAACAATAGGATTAATGACGATTCAAGCGCTAAAAGTTGCTGGTGCTGGTAGTATTTATGTAATAGAACCAGTTGAATCAAAACAAAAAAAAGCGCTTGAAGTAGGTGCTGCAAAGGTGTTAAAACCAAACGCTTGGAATAAGATCGTTAGATTTACCAATAAAATTGGACCTGATCATGTTTTTGATTGTGTAGGGCTTCCAGAAACTTATATGACATCAATGAATTTAGTTAAGAGAGGAGGTCAAATAACACTTATTGGAATACACGTAGAACCCTTTGAAATGAAAGGGTTTATGCAACTAATGCTCAAAAATATTTCAATGAGAGGAGTGTTTAGTTTTAACCAAGAAGTTTTCGCAACTTCGTTAAATCTGATCGCTGAAAGTAAAGTAAATGTAGACCCAATAATTACAAAAACGATAAAAATAGACGAAGTTCCCGCAATGTTTAAAACTCTAGCTAATCCACCACATGAAGAGATAAAAGTACTTGTAGAGTTCGATTAATTATTAAGTTAGCTATCAAATATCCATATTTTTTTTTAATTATTAGAAATTATAAAAAATCCTTATTTTTGTTACTATTTTCAATCGAATTATTGAATAATTTTATTAATTCCCAAAATAATAATAACGATACTTATTGATTTAGGAAATATCAAATTAATATGTAAGTGAAAAAAAAGAGTCAAATAAAAATGCAAAACCCAAAATCTCCATACGATTCTAAAATATGGGTAAAGTCGTATGATGACCACGTGAAACCGAATTTAGAATATTCTAAAGAAAGCCTTGGTGAATTATTTGATGATGCGATGACGAAATTTCCTGAAAGGCCTGCGTGCTTTTTTATGGAAAGGGAAATGTCTTTCAAAGAACTTAAGGATTATGTACATAGATTTGCAACTTTTTTACAAAAAAATGGTTTAAAAAAGGGAGATCGTGTTGCTATAAATTTACCTAATTGTCCTCAATATTTAGTGGCACATTTAGGAACATTATTAGTTGGCGGGGTAGCCTCAGGGTGCTCACCCCTTTTAAGTCCTACTGAAATTGCTTATCAAATAAATGACAGTAAAGCTAAATTTTTCGTAACTTTAGATGCGGTATATGCGAAGGTATTAATAAAAGTCTTAGAGAAAGTACCAAAACTTGAGTGCGTTATAACTACTAATATCTCGGATTATATGGGGCTTTCTAAACCTATAGTGTTTCTTGGGAAATTATTAGGTAAAATCCCAAAGGGAAAAGTTAAACCTTATTCAGGAAAATTGATACTCGATTTCCAAGAAGTAATGGAATCGTCTATTGATTTTCAAGAAGTAGAAATAGATGTAAAAAATGATCTTGCTTTACTTCAGTATACTGGTGGAACTACGGGGCTACCTAAAGGTACGGAACTTACTCATGCTAATATCATAGCTAATCTAGTTCAAGTTGCAAATTGGCTTGATAGAAGGGAAGCAAAAGAAGGAGAATTTAATTTATCTGCTTTTCCCCTCTTTCACTTAGCAGGTTTATTTATGGGTATGTCAACCTTATATACTTCAGCTGGGCAAATATTAATTGCTAACCCTAGGGATACAGATCATATTATAAAAGAAATGATGGATAAAAAACCTAAGTTAATGGTGAATGTACCAACATTATTTTTATCAATAAAAAATAATCCAACAATAAAGAATGTTTCTAAGTCCATTTTTGATAATGTTGATGTTTATATTTCTGGTGCAGCACCATTTCCTGCAGAAGCAATTCGCGATTTCGAAGATTCGATGTTTGCGAAAAATAAATTATTGGAATTATATGGAATGACCGAAACATCACCCGTGCTTACCATGAATCCTTTTTATGGTAAGAAAAAAATAGGCACTGTTGGTTTACCAATGCCAGATACCGAATTACGCCTTGTTGATATTGAAACTGGAGAACAAGTTGAGCTAGGAAAACCTGGAGAGATTATTTGTAAAGGTCCTCAAGTCACAAGAGGATATTATAACAAGCCAGAAGCAAATGAGAAAACAATTATCGATGGATGGCTTCATACTGGTGATGTTGGTGTAATGGATGAAGATGGGTATATTACAATTGTAGATCGAACTAAAGATATGTTAATTGTAAGCGGATATAAGGTTTATAGCGTTCACGTAGAAGATATTTTAACAAAATATCCTGATATTGAATTGGTAGCAATTATTGGGTTAAAAGACCCAGACCGTCCTGGTAGTGAAACTGTTAAAGCAATTGTTCAACTTAAAGAGGGAATCCAACCAACTGATACTGTGAAAAAGAATTTGAAAAATTACGCATCTGAACATCTGTCAAAATATGAAAACCCAAGAATATGGGAATTTAGAGAATCTTTACCACTTACAGCAGTAGGAAAAATATTGAAAAGATCCCTAAGAGAAGAAGCAACGAAAAACGAATAATTCAAACTTTTTCCTTTTTTTTT
>JAUWHC010000234.1 GCA_030606095.1 Promethearchaeota archaeon
GCAATAATCGGAGGAGGAAGATTATGCCCAATCACAATATCTGAGATTTGTTTATTGATAAAAAAAGTATGGAACCCAAGATCGTTCTTAGCTATTTCGATCTGTTCCTTAACAATTTCTTCATATATATCTTCACAAGAAATCTCCAATAACTTATTTGCTGCAACTTTATTCGATAATTTGATAGTCTCCAAATGTTTTAAAATCATAGGAAGATCGGAAGCGAATTCAGGACCTTTCTTTATATCTATTAAATATTTTTCTTCTATTTTTGTAGTATCCCACTGAACGAATCCCGGAAGGAGAATTAAAGCGTATTCACTTAGAGAAACATCTTTTAAAATATCTTCAACTAGATCTTCCGATAAAAAGGCAGAAATAGTTATAGGAGCTTTATATACGTCAATCTTGTATTTTTTAATAGGCTCTATAACTTTCTTTATGATTGGATAACTATTTAGACCAGTAATAATTAAAATTTTCTTAATTTAAATCACTCAATAGTTTTTCTTTATCAAATGGAATAAAAATATCGTCTAAAATTGAGCCCTTAGCCTCTTTAATTTTTAAATTATTTATTATGGGTTCAAATTCGCCCCCCAACAAACCATTTGCTATGAATGCAGCGCCTTGAGCGGCACGTTTGGATAATCTACTATATGAATTCATCAATTTGACGGGAGCACCGATGCTTATACTACTTATAATTTTATCTTTTATGTATTGTAATTCTGATCCTCTTCCTGCTAATAATATTTCGTATATTTTATCTTTGCTTGAAAAAGATGAAGAAATTCCGTAAACCGCTTTAGTTACATCTGAGATATATGCGTTAAGAGCCATCTTTGTCTGTTCGTCTTTTTCAGCTAGTAAAGTTATTTCTTTTAAGCTTAAATCTTCGAATCCAGCAATAAATGACACTCCTCCCTTGTATATATTTTCTTTTTTGATGTGTTTAATTAAATAAGCTAATTCTCCATCAAGACTTCCACAGGCTCTAAAACCCATAATGTTAGAACCCCCAATTCCATCAATAATCTGTCCGTTTTCAATGGCTAAAACGGCTGTAAATCCATAACCGATTTCTACCATAATAAAGTTAGATTTTTCTGGACCAATATTCAACCTTTCCATTTGATCTCGTATACCCGTAACAGCAGTACACAGCTTGTCTGCGGTTCCAAGGTCAATTCTATTGATTTTGCGATATCTGGGTACGGTTGGTAAATGTTTAACGCCTGGAACAATAACGCCGGGTATGTTTTCCTCTTTTATCAAACGAAGGACTTCTCCTAGACCAATTAATTTATCCTTCTCTTTTTTATCAAATTTTAATAACGTAAAAAAAATATCTTTTTCAGTTATATCTTTAATATTTTTCAACGGTAATCCAAAACCGCTAGGTGCTACTATTAAATCAACATTTCCAATTGATTTTATGATTGAAATAGCTTTATGTGGCTCTTTCATTAATTCCTTTGTGGGAATAGAAGCATCTAGGATTATTTCATTGTTTTCCAAACCAAAGAAATCCCATGAAAGAGAGCCAGGGTCGATTCCGATTACCTTATACACAAAAATCAATAAATCTTTTAATTTTCTAATTATGAAAGTTCAATAATTCTTTTTATTTTTATTAATTTTTAGTGGTTCTTCTTCAAAATTGAAAAGTTATAGTTAAAATATAAAGAATTAAAAATCTTGGAAGTATTCTAATTTATACAAATTAATAAATTAAATATCTAAAGTAATGTCATCCACATTTCAAACCAATCCCAAATCTATAGGCTTAAAAGAAGATTACCTATATGAAGTTTTAGCTACAACCTTCTCAATAAATAACAACAATATCATACCAAATACTGCCTGTATGGGTATAAGATTAATAGATAATAACTCGATAAAATTGCGTCCTTATTCAAACACATCTACATACAATAATTTGAGAAGTAATAAACTTATTACGCTAAATTTTGTTGATGACATATATCTTTATGCCTTAGCTTCATTAAAAGAGTCTAAACGATCTAAGAGCATTAAAATCTTTCCAGAAGAATTTTACTATTATTACAAAATAAAGAATAAAGAAATAATAAAAGAAGTTTTTAAAAATCGTTCAAATTCAGAAATGATTTCATTACCTTATATAAAACAAGCATGGGCAATGATCGCTTGTGTAGCTAGGGGTGAAGAGCAGATCGTTAAAAATAGTGATTTGGGAGAATTAAGGGTTATTGAATTTACTCTTTCTATCATTTCCTGCGATAAATTTAAAGAATCATTTAAAATATTTAATAGAGCAGAAAACTTAGCCTTGGAAACTATTATATTAGCAACTAAATTAAAAGTTGTTGAAGAAAAAAAAGACAAAGCTTTAGTCCAAAAAATTGAGCAAAAAATTGAGCAAAACTTTGCCGAAATACAAAGATTTGGAAAAAATTTAAGTGCTATAAAAGCAATAGAACATGTTAAGGATTATCTTAAAAATTAAAGGATTAGTTTTTAGTCGTTATTTTTTCAATAAACATCAATGGATATCTGAGGTCCTCAACCCACTCTACTTTTGCCGTGATTTCAACGGATTTATACTCAAGCACAACTGTCGCGTTTATAACTTTTCCAGTAATCTCATCGTACTCAAATTCGGTTGATTTATCCCCTTTGATTTTTTCGCGGTCTATGTTAATTTTAACAGATTTTACATATGGTTGACACGAGATTGCTGCTTCTATACCATTTTCGATAGAATCAATAACATTAGTATTTGAAGAAATTGGTACCCCACATAAAATATGATAAAGAGCTCCTAACTTTATACCTATTTCGAAACTAGCTCTTTCTCTTAAACTTATATTAGAAGAAAAATAGACTTTTTCATTATCGTCTGACATTAATTATCATCTAAAAATTCAATTTTTGCTCCACAATTATTAGGTTTGCATATGTAAATATGACCAATAATATTTTTCAGGCGTATTTGAATATTTTTTAGAAGTTTATTCGCATCTTCATCAGATTCTACAACTCCGACTATACTTGGTCCGAAAGAAGACATTCCAAATGCTTTAACTCCATATTCTTCAAAAAGATATAGAACATTTTTGACAATATCATGTTGTAAAGATATCTCTATCTTCTTGAACCCGATGCTTTGTATTCTTTTTAAACCTTCACCAAAACATTCCAAATCTTCGTTAATAATTCCGGGAATAACTTTCATCAAAATTTGATGCGAAACTTCATTAACTTCTTCCTTTGGGATTGGAGCATGATTTTGAAAAATGTTTATTTCTTCGTCTCCATAAGCTCCTTTTTTAACATTAGGTATAACTAGCACAAATCTCCAATGTTCGGGTATTGGATACCTCATAATTGTAAGAGCTGGATCCGCTGTTATTGAAGCTGAAGAAGGTAAGAACGATTCTTTCTCTTTTCCTTTACCAAAATCGTGTCCAGCATCAATTATAAAACCACCTTTTTCAAAACCTCTCCACCCTATTCCTGATGTTCCGCCCCTTTGAACCAATTTTGTTAATTCTTGTATGGACACACTCTTATTTTTCAGCTTAGTAATAGCAATTGCGATTGCTAAAGATAATTGAGTTTTAGAACCCAACCCTACATGACTTGGATAATACCTTTTAAGATTAAAATGAAAGTTTTTATTATTTATATTATATGCCTTGAAAATTTTCGATGCTTGTTCGTTAATTACTTCTATTGATTCTCGATAATACTTGTGAGCTTCAATTTTAAATTCTTCTGCGTGATTTGTCGCTTCAAAAACTACATTAGGACGGTCTAACATGAGACCAATTCCACCATCAACCCTACCAGTGTATCCATTTTCGTCGATTAAGGAAAGGTGGATTCGACATGGGGTCGTAATTCTTATTTTTACCATTGTTAGTTAAGCTTTAAAAAAAATTCAAAACTAAGAATATGAATTTTTAAAATAATATAAATATAATATAAATAAAAATTGGATAAATTATGGTAGAAATAAGATTTAGAAACTTGAAAATATTATAAATCCTAAATTTAAAGTACCCCCAATCAATAAGGCTACACCTATCTCTAATAATGAAATTTGGATCGCATATTTCCAGCTAGTTTGTTTAGCAATAATGACAATGGTCGCGAAGCAGGGAATATATAGCATTGTGACCAAGCTGAAATTAATCATTTGGAAGGGCGATAATAATTCTATTAAAGGAACACCAATTGAATTAGCTAAAACAGCTAACAGTACTAAAGTTAACTCCTTCCTTAAAATTCCGTATATTAGAAATACTCCCGTTATTGACGGAAGACCAAGCCAGAACACGGTTACAGGAGTCAAAATGAAATTTATTGGCTCTAAAGCATTAAAGATTAATAAAATTTCTAAAAAAATTCCAAGAACAATTATAATTGGCAAAGCCTTATATACAAACTCTTTTGTTCTAATCCATGTTTGTTTAAGAATAACTTTAGAATTTGGCATTCTGTATTCGTGCATTTCCATTATGAGTTCTGTGCATTGACCAGGCATTATTTTATTTAGAATTCGACCTATTAAAAAAATAACACAAAAATTTATTAAAAACAAAATAGTTACCCAGAAAAAACCTAAATATCGTCCAACCAATCCTAACACAACAGTCATTACTGCTGCGCATGGTACAAGAGAAGATAATACGATAGATAATTTTTTTTCTCGTTCTGTTTCCATAATTCTGCAACCAGCACATGCAGGGACATTACAACCAAATCCTAAAATCATTGGAATAATTGTTTTTCCGTGGACCCCGATTGTATGCATAGCTTTATCCATTAAAAATGCTGCTCGAGGTAAGTAACCAGAATCTTGTAAAATTTCAATTACTAAAAAGAAAGGTACGACATATACTAAAACACCGCCTATACCTCCTAAAAATCCTCCCAACCCACCGTCCCAAAATATCTTAACTATTAAATTTTCATCTCCATAAGAATTGTAAATAGATTCACTCCATATCGTATATAATTCATCTATTAATCCACTAAAAAAATCTCCAAAAGCAAAAGTAAACGAATAAATACCAAATAATACAGCAACTAAAATAGCATAACCTAAGATTGAATGTGTAGTAAGATGATCGAATACATCAGCGAGTCTTACTTTCTTTTTTCCTTTATATGGTTTTATTATTAAAGCTTTATCGTTTATATCATGAATTTTATTGTAAATTTCTGACGATATTATCGTATGAATATCTTCTCCGTGAAT
>JAUWHC010000198.1 GCA_030606095.1 Promethearchaeota archaeon
GTTAAAGATAATTTTCGCAATAATATCCCCATTTTCTTCTTTAATTATACCTAATCTTTTAATTAAATAACCAATAGCAACTATAAAGATTGATATCAAAAAAACTACATTTACGTCAGTCATATCAGCGGTAACTAATGTTTTTTTAGTAGATTATTAAAATATTTAAAATAATTAAATAATTATTTAATCTATTAAAATTGCTTAAAAATTGAAATAATAAATAATTCATTAGAAGTGAGAAAAATTGAAACCTAATCTACTTTCAAATAAAAAAGTAATAATTACGGCAGCAATAACCGGTGGAATTCATGGCAAATGGGCAAATCCCGCTCTGCCATTAACAGCCGAAGAACAAGCGCAAACTGCACTTGAATGTTATGAAGCGGGAGCTTCTATTCTCCATATTCATGTTCGCGGCGATGATGGTCAAAATACTGCAGATTTGAAATATTATGGTAAAACAGTAAAGCAAATTGGAGAAAAGTGTCCCATATTAAGACAAATTGGAAATGGGATAGGCGCTAAAGTTGTAGAACATAAATTCACCACCAAATCGGGTAAAAAAAGAGTAACAACGGAAATTGTCCAACCTTCTTTAGAAGAACGATTAAACCTAATAAATATAGAACCCGAACCTGAAATGCATACTATTAATGCAGGTTCATTCGAATTTAGAACTCCCTATGGAGGATCGTTATTCCTAAATCCACAAGATTTCAATCGCAAATATATTAAAAGGTGCAATAAAAAAGGGTTTGGCATAGAAATCGAGGTGTATGATTCCAGTCATATTACTAACGTTTTAGAATTTGTTGAGACTGGGCTATTAACACCCCCTCTACACTTTAGTTTAGTTTTAGGTATTAAAGGAGGCGCTGAGGCTAATCCCGCTAATCTTTTACGCATGGTTGATCAAATACCAGAAGGATCAACGTGGCAAGTAGTTACTGTTGGTAAATTCAATTTACGTACGACTGTAATGGCTATGTGTATGGGAGGCAATGTAAGAACTGGTTTGGAAGATACTATTTATTATGGAAAAGGAGAACTTGCTCAAGGTAATGCTCAACTAGTAAAAAGAATGGTTAGAATCGCTAAAGAAATCGGAAGAGAAGTCGCTACTGTCGATGAAGCTAAAGAAATATTAGGAATAAAATGAAAATCGTTGGAATTATTCAACGTGACTTATTTTTTGGACATTACCATAATTTCATACTAACATTTATTAATTGAAGTTAGATCACAATATATAATATCATTGAGAGTGAATTTGATGAGTAGAAAAAAAAATACTTGGTTTGGATTTAACTTAACACAGAAACAATCTGTACACATATTTATTTTATCAATTGCTGGACTCTTCATTTCAGTATTTTTATTAATGACGATGGTGTACCCGTTAATAATGAATGTTATATATTATGATACTTATTATGGTCCTTATTATTATCCAGATGAATCTTATATTATTATTATGATTTTTAGCATGCTTCCTTTTATGTTTGTATCATGTGGGATATTTTTATTGAGTCTTTATTCCTTGATTCGATGCAGGAAAATTGCCAAATACTACTCTCCCTTAATTGATCCTGTGTTAGAACCGAAAACAAACTCCCGCTATACTAAAATTATACCAGACCCTATTGCCCAATTTTGTCCTAATTGTGGAAAACTAAAGAAAGGCCATGAAAAATTTTGCACTAATTGTGGGCAATAATAATTGTGGACTAGTAAAAAAGACGGTTAGAATAGCTAACGAGATCGGAAAAGATGTCGCTACTGTCGATGAAGCTAAAGAAATTTTAGGTATAAAAAAATATAATATTTATAATTTCAATGGATAAACTCCGTATTTCTTAGTGGCTTCAATCATCCATTTTATATTTTGATAAGTCATATCTGGATGAGAATTAGAAGGAGATAACATGTAACCTCCACCACGACCAAGCCTTCTAATTGCGTATTTCACAGCATCTTCAACTTCTTTCTGGGTTCCTTTTACTAGAATATGAGATGTATCAATATTACCAAGAAGGCATAATTTATCACCAACCTTCTTTTTTACTAATTCTAAATCTACATAAGGTGGTTCAAGACAATGCAAACCATCATACCCGGCTTCAAGCACGAAATCAAGCAGTGATGTGATGTCACCGTCTGAATGGAAAATGATTTTGCCTCCCCATTCGTGTACTGCTTCTGTGACTCGTTTCATACAAGGCAAAACGTATTTATCGATGTATTTGGGATTAATTAGTGGACCACTTTTAAATGCAATATCTCCACCTTCGAAGAAAACTTTCGCTCCGCAGTCAGCGTAAACTTTGAAAACGCCTAATACAAATTCTGTAGTTTGTTCAAACCTTTCTTGAATTAATTTCGGATTTTTACGTAAGGCTCTCGAAAACGCGCCCATTCCCATTCCTTGCCATACGGGAGGAAACACGCTAGCGAAATCATCTTGAGCCATCATACAAAAATCAGGGTTTACGAACTTTTTTTTATGCCTTTGAATTGTTCTGAAAAACTTTTTGGCTCGCCTAAAGTGATCGTTTAAGTCAGGCTTAGGAAAATTTTCCCAATCTTCTTGATTTTTAATCTGACCGTCAATATAATAGGGAAAGATATTTCCGTCGAGATTAATGATTTTGTATTTTCGACCAAATATATCGGTCATTTCTTCTTTACTTTTAAACTTAAATGGAATATACCCGACTCCACATGTATCGTAACCAATCGCTGCCGCAGTTTCTATCGCTCGTGAAAACACATTTATTTCCATTTCAGTCATGATGCTATTGACTCGATCTATCCAGTCGTCAGGGTATTGTTGTTCGAGTTCATCGAAAACATCAAATGCGCTTCTAGGTGATTTTCCCAACACTTCATCACATATGACTCCATCGACAGCTACAGCGTGGATTGGGACCCGATCTACGGGTTCGTGATTTAACGTTGCCCACACTCTTTCTTTACTATTCATAATTAAGATTATTCAAAGTGATTTTTATAATTAATTTAAATATAAAAAAAAGAGGATATATATTTTTTATTTCAAGTTGGGAATTATTCTCAATTCTTCTCTCATGTGTTTAAGTTTTTCTCCATGTAAACTATAAGATTTCATAGCTAAAAGTCCAATTATAAGTGCGATACTAGGAAAGACAACCATTATAGCTTTTAGACCTAATATAGCTAAATTTGGGTCTGCAGGTAAGACATATTCTTTGTCCCAACCTATATTTCCAAACATAAATCCAATAGTTAAAATAACAAAGATTATTGAGATTCGATGAATAAAAGCGTTAATTCCATAAAAACTTGCAGATCGCTTAACTCCGAATTTAACCGCATCTTCGTCTATAACATCAGAGTGTAAAATGTCTACGTAAAACAAAGCTCCTGACAATGGAAACCCTTGAAGTGCTACAAGAAGAATAAATGCGATTTGAAACTCTTCTCCAGTTATAAATAAGAATGGAAACAGTGTACAAAGCCAAATTCCTAATGTTATCATGAAAGCATTTCGCATTCCGTATTTAAAGCCAAGTTTTTTGTGAATTGGCAATGCAAGTGCAGCAATGATAAAAGCTAACATTAACGCTATCCCGACTATAAGCGAGCCACCTTCTTCAAATACAGGACCTCCTATAACGTGTTCAGCGTAAATGGGGATAATCAAAGGTAAAATGCTAAAACAATACCAGACCGCGGTATTTGCTACAACAAACTTTACAAATGTTTTATTTGTCAATGTAATTTTCATCGATTGAAAAAACGATGGTCTTTTTTCGAAATCTTCCGCCATTTCTACTTTTTCTTCAATCCCTTTCAAAAGAAACGGTATTGAAATTATAAACGTAAAAACTGCTACGACGATCGCCATCGTTAAATACTCGTTTTTCGCTTGGGGAATTAAGGCGGTCTTTGGAACGTAATCGGAAATAATTATCATCGGAATAAGCGAACTTAAAATTAAGGCAACTACGGTTAATCCCTTTATAAATAAGTTAGTAGCAGCTCTCTGTTTCTCATTTGGGAACATTTCTGGGAATAAGGCGTTTACATTTACATCAAACATAGTATAGAAGAACTCAAAGATAACTATCGTTGATAAAAAGTAAATAAACTCTAGCATTTTATCACTTGTATTAAAAGGTACGTAGAACATTAATATCACCATAACGCATAACGGAATTATCGAAATGATTAGATAAAACTTTCTTTTTCCCCACTTTCCTCTATGTTTAGTCCTTTCCGAGAGTGCTCCGAGCATTGGATCGTTAACTGCATTCCATATACCCCAGAGAACGTATGTAATTACCATTAAAGGCATAGGTATTTTAACCACTGTAAAATAGAAGGTAAAAATCAAGAATTGAAAGATTTGGTAAGTAAGCTGATCCGGAAATGCACTAAGCCCAAAAAGGAACTTCTTTTTAAATGTTAATTTCTCTTCACTCATTTTTTATCCCTAAATTCTAATTAAATTTTAATTAAATTGGATTACATTATATCGTATTTAAAATTATACATAAATGAAGTTAATAATGAGCTCTTAAAAGGTAAATTCTGAAACTCTCTTCTGATAATATTCAATTATATTATATTTTACATCTAAGTTTTTAAGAATTAATTTGATTAAAACCTCTAAATAATCAATGTTAAATGCTGTTTTTGTAAAAAATGAAATAAAATTTTAAAACATGGAATTTATATTTATATTACATATATTAAAAAACTAATTTAAGAAAAGGAAAAGGAAAAGGAAAAACTATGAAAATTATTGAGATTGAAGGCGTTGGGGAAAAATATGCAAAGATACTAGAAAAAGCTGCTATTGCAAATGTTGAAGACCTAATACCGTTAAAATGGAGCGAAATTAAAGAACTTGCTAAAACAACTAGTATTTCTTTAAAATTACTTGAAAAATGGCAAGATCATTCAGAATTAATGGTAATTAAAGGTATTGGACCCGAATATTCAGAAGTTTTAAACAAAATTGGTATTGATTCTACAAGAGAACTTGCCTATCGAAATCCTAAGAATACTTTAGATAAAATTATTGAGTTTGACAAGAAACAACCTGATGTTATTAGAAAAATACCAACAGTTGAGGATATTGAAGGTTGGATTAATGAGGCAAAAGATATGTATAATGTGAAGAAAACTAAGACAACTCCTAAGGAAACCCCGATTATTGAGATTGAGGGGATCGGTAAAAAATATGGAACAAAAATGGAAACTGCAGGATTTCTTGACGTTGAGAGTTTAATAGGATTAGACAGAGATGGCATTAAAAAATTAGCAGAAAAAACAAAGATTTCAGAAAAATTAATAGATAAATGGGCAGAACACGCAGATCTAATGAGAATAAGAGGCGTAGGTCCAGAATACGCTGAAATGATTAATGAAATTGGAATTGATTCAGTTAAAGAATTTGCTCAACGTAACCCGAATAACACGCTAGAACGCATAACGAAATTAGATAAAGAAAAACCTGATATGTTTAGAAGACCTCCAACATTAAACATGATTGAAGATTGGATTGAGGAAGCTAAAAAAATTAAATAACTATTTCTAAAATTTTTCTCTCTTTTTTTGAATGTTTGTCTTACAATTTAAAGAATAATTCATGAATTTTAAAATAGATAATTACATAAAACATAATTGTTTCTATAAGCTAAATAAATAAGGGAGTTTACTTAAAAAATGGCAGATTTAAATTTAGAAGTTATATATTTTGAAAAGGGCGGACCACAGAATACTGATAAAGCTTTAGAAATTGCGAAAAAATACGCTGATCAATTTGGTATAAAGGATATCGTCAT
>JAUWHC010000335.1 GCA_030606095.1 Promethearchaeota archaeon
TACAATTTTTTGAATGATGTCAAAATCTGCTATAACTCCAAGAATTTTTTGAGAGCCTCCTTCGACTACCACCAAATCGGGTATTCCTATTTCTTTCATTTTTTTAGCGGCTTCTTGAATCGTTGCCTTAGAATCTATAACGCCGTACTCGTCGTCTATTATTAAATCTTTTACAAAATATTCTTTTTTGGACAAGTCCAAATTTATCACATTTTTTTTTAATAGATTAATTATTTATTAAACAGACAAAACGAACTATTAAAATTAACTATAGTCCGGTTATTATTTTTTTTTCAGAAAATTGCCCAAATTCAAAATGAGAATTTCAGCGAACACAATTTTAAAAAAATGTGATCAGTAATTAGAAAACAAAAAAAAAAGAAAGAATTTTAAATTTAATAAGGGTCGGCGCCTTCGACCATAGTGGTCGCTACAACCATTTCCTGTGCGGCCTTCGTTGCACGCATGACTTTCGCCATGTTTCCTAAAAGCTTGAACTTACCAGCCATTAAACCTTGAATGGGGTCCAATTCCTTGCTCAATACTTTTACCCAGTTGTCGTATTTCCCAGCAAATACAAATTCTACCCCAATCTTTTCTCCTTCTTTCAAAGGTCTTGGTTCTGAGTTTGGAGGTAAAAGTTCGTATTCCTCGCTTTCCTTTAAGACTTTCACACCAGTACATTTCCCTTTATGTAATCCAATAAATATTCTTATTTCATGATCTAAATTTCCGCTAGCTTCGAAGCCAAACATAAAATCTCCAACCCACCACGACGCGGCGGCGGCGTAATTTTTATTGGCATTGAGAGCCTTCATATATTCTTGAGCCCATTCTTCAGAAAAGTATTTCAAATTTCTCACACTCTATTTTTTTTTAGAAGTTACTTTTTAATATGAATATTATTACTTGAAAGTAATTAAATTTAATTTTTAATGTCTACATAAATTAAAGAAGATAAAAGGTAAAGAAAGCTGAAATTTAATTAATTGAAAGAAAAAGCAAAATTAAACTCCTATTCCTATGGTATTTCCTATACCAGCAACTATAATTTTTGCTCCTTTCTCAGTTCGCTTACGGATTCCCATCTTAATTTTTTCAACAATAGGATGAACGCTTTGGGTAATTGCTCGCGACATCGTCGTTATCGCATTCTCTAAAGATTGTCTACAGATGAGGGCGTCAATTGGAATTGCTTTCTTAGTTGACGATTGTTCAATATAAAACTTTTCAACTCCAATTCCACCGATAGCAGCACCAACTCCAATTGCTATAGAACCTGTTTTGTCTCCAGAAAGTTTTAATCCCGCATCGATCATAATTATCCGGGAAATAGATTCTCCATGTTCTTCGATCAATTTCTTTATTGCTGTGCCTGGTTTTCCAACGGTTCCTCCGGGGCCTTTTGCTCGAACGACATAAACGGTTCTATCTTCGAAATTGACTATTTGAACAATTGTTTCCTTCGCGATTTCAATTGCTTCCGTATCGTTTCTTCCTGAAACTTCTCTTACAAAAGTACCCACGACTAGGGGACCAAGAGCATCTCCAATTGGGCTCCCTTCCGCAAAAGCTTTAGTCGCATGGTAATAAGACTTAGCAAGAGCTAGTATAATCGACATCTGCATGGAAATCTGCATCAGAATTATGTAAGATTTGGATTTCTTGCCTAATATTAAGAAGTGCTTTACAAGTCTATAAACAAAGTCTACAGCCATTACGGCTTCAAGGGTATTCTCTAGATTCTGCGCATCAGGATTTCCTAACTCCGCATTTGGGGCTAATCTTTTAACTTCTTCTTTAAATCGACTATCTCTTACATTAATAATGTGATCAATTTTAGGAATTATTCCGTATGGATCGAGGGAAACGGGTGATATGGCAACGAAGGTTAAGAAATTTTCAAGTTTTAGCATTAAATCCTTATCATTTTCTTTTTTATCTGCGTATATTCTAAATTTAGAAAGTAAAATCTGTTTGCATTCATCGTCCCATTTTTTAAGTTTTTCTAATCCGGATTCTATCTCTTTTCGTGAGCGATACGCTTGTATTTTAGTTCCATAAAACATAGACAAAAAGATTAAGAGAAACCATAGCAAACTAAAGATTAAGCTGATAGGGTCTGTCTCCGTTTGACCTAATTGCATTAATTGTGAAATCATTTACATCCTTTCTTGATTATTTAATTAAAATAATAATTGAAAAATTAAACCTACTAAGTTTTCATAATAACAAAATTTATTTAATCTTATATTCTTTTCTATTATAGAGAATAGATTATTAGATATCACTAATAACTCATAAGGATAAAGACATTCATGATTGATGACGAAGATGAAGAGGAAATCTTAAATAAAAGCGTTTCTCTCAAAAAAGTACTG
Organism: Promethearchaeota archaeon; assembly: GCA_030606095.1. Lineage (GTDB taxonomy): Archaea > Asgardarchaeota > Lokiarchaeia > Sigyniarchaeales > SOKP01 > SOKP01. The sequence continues at coordinate 2,382 of JAUWHC010000335.1, forward strand.
AAAAATGTTTTATTAATTTTATTAATAGGCGTAGGTGCTTTATTTATTTACCTTGGTGGAGAAAACCAAATGACCAATTTCATGATAGGTTTTTCGTTAATCTGTTTAGGTACTTCATTAATTCAAATTCAAAAACAGACACCAGAGCCAATTAGACAAACATTAACGATACTTGCTTGTAATTTGTGTAATATAACTAATGTAAGACATTACGAACATGGAGATTATGTATTTAAAGAAATTGGCTCATGCGATAAATGCAACGAATCAATGAGAATAAAACAAATTTACAACGTCAAGTTAAAAAAGTCTACGATACAACCTAAAAAACCTGACGAAAAAAAAGAGAAAGAAGAGGTTAAAGTTAAGGTCTAATTCTTTATAGTAAGGTGTTTCCCAAATTTTTAATAAAGTCGGAATGGGCGGAACTTTCGACCATTTCCATGATGGACATAAGTTTCTAATTAAAACGGCGTTATTACTTTCTAAAAAGATTGTTATAGGTTTAACAACAGAAGATTTACTTAATAAAAAAAAAAACGCCGCAAAAATCGAAAACTACAAAACAAGGGAACAAAACCTAGTAGCTTTTATAAATTCAATAGGACATTTGAATCGCGTTGAAATAATTCCGTTAAACGACCTATATGGCCCTCCAATTCACGAACCAGAATATGAAGGAATCATTACCAGTCAAGAAACTTATAAAAACGCCTTAAAAATAAACGAAATCAGGGAAAGCAAGAGTTTCACGCCATTAATAATAATTGTCATACCAATGATAAAGGATCGGAACAAAAATATCTTGAGTTCGACAGCGATTCGTGAAAAACTATAGTAGGAAAATTTTTTAGCGAACATTGATATTTTATTTTATAGTAATTGAATATTTGAGAAGAATATATTATGAAGCTTTTTAGTTATTTATTGCTCAATTCACTACAATTCTATAAAGATCCATCTATCTTTAACTTCTTTATTTTGCCAAGGGAATAACTAAATTATTATAATTTCTTTCCCTTGGCTGCGGTTATATAAAAGAGTTGATCGTTTTATAATTAATTGTATACATTATTTAATCCCAAGCTATCGTTCTAATTCATGAAAGAGCAATTTAAAACGATTAATTCCACGAAAGATTTAAAAATGTTAAAGATTTAGAAAAAATATAACGAAAAGTAAAATGATTTTGATTTTAAGACATGACTATTAAATTAAAGAAACAAGTTATTGAAATTCTCAAAGTTC
>JAUWHC010000266.1 GCA_030606095.1 Promethearchaeota archaeon
ATTCCCGCAGCGTTGGAACTATTAATAAGCCAATCCCAACTAAGAATTGATGGTTTTATATCGCCAGGGCATGTATCTACTATAATTGGTTTACAACCGTTTAAAATATTTTCAGATGCTTATAAAGTACCAAATGTAATCGCCGGGTTTGAGCCTAACGACGTTTTATTAGGTATTTTAATGCTACTCCAACAAATTAAGAGCAAAAAGTTCGAAACTTTAAACGAATATTCGAGAGTAGTAAAACCGGAAGGAAACAAAATCGCTCAAAATGTTATCTCAGAAGTATTTGAATCCGTGTCCTCCCCTTGGAGAGGGATTGGAAGAATTCTTGACGGGGGTTTAGCAATACGAGACAAGTACGAAAAATTTGATGCTGATAAAAAATTCGATATTAAAATTGAAAAGTCGCAAGATATTCCACCGGGATGTTCGTGCCATCTAATAATGGTAGGTAAACTATATCCAAACGAGTGCGAGCTTTTTGGCGAGATATGTACTCCACTCAATCCTATTGGCCCATGTATGGTTTCCCAAGAGGGTACATGCGCGATATTTTATAATTATCATAGATAGCTTAAATTGACCATGGAAAAACTTTATCGTATTTTTCCTCTGCCCATGAATCTGTAGCATGTTGATAATAGATGTGACATTTATGCTTTAGGTAAAATCCTCTATTTTCTTTTGATATCTTTTATTATAGAAACCCAAAATAGTTGATGGTAACCTCTTGGTAATCTTAATGTAACTACATTTATATCAAATTAAAGTTAGTTTAGCAAAAACAAAATTTTAAGTGTGTTCTAAATGTTAAATCTAACAGATAGTGAAATTGAGCGCGCTTATGAAGAACTTAAAGAAATACATAAGAACAATCTTGAAGATCTTGGAGTTAAACTACCGAGGTTAAGAAGGGGCAACAACTTCACAAAATACGCTCTCGTGCTTATATATTTATATAAAAAATTTAATCAAAAAGTAAGCAAAACGGAATTAACTAAATTCATCAAGAAATTTTATCCAGATACGAATGATGTCCAACAAGCGAGACATTTAGGTGCTCAAAAAGGTTGGTATATTCTTTCTGGAACAAGAGGTGACTTAGAAGCCAAAAAATTAGGTATAAATAGTGGGGAATATCAGCTTATTTCTCTTGAAACTCATTACCCTAATTTTACCCAAATGAGAAGAGAAACTAATGTGAGCGAGGACGATTGGGAACAGTTAAAAGAGGATTACAATTTTAGATGTGCTACCTGCGGATCAAAAGAAGGAGAACCGAACTTTCACTATCCAAGTTCAATTACGAAATTACAAAAAGGACATATGAATCCAGATAAATCTCCCACAATAGGTAATATAATCCCTCAATGTGAAAAATGCAATCGTCCAGACAGGAATTATTTTGAGTACGACAAAAAAGGACGTGTTATCAGAATCGCTGATCCAAAGTTTATCCTTAAGTCTAATGAGAAGATTCAGAAGAAAATGTATGAATTTCTTAAATTGGAATATGACAATAAATAGGAAATAAATCCTAGATGGATAATAGCTTTATCTTCGAGTTTTAAATTAAAAAATTATGGATTAATAAACCTATATTCATAAATTAAAAAATTATAAGGTCTTATAACTTTTTATTACGTGTAATTATTTTTTATTTAAATAATAAAATTAATTTAGTTACCAATAGTATACCTTAAATGCGTTATCAATAAAAATGGTGAATCAAAAATACTTATAGATTTATTTTCAGGAGCAGGAGGTTTATCTCACGGGTTTGAACTAGCAGGTTTTAAGATAGATTTAGCAATAGAGTTGGAAAAAAACTATTCTGAGTCATATAAATATAACCACTCTAAATGTTTAAGCCTTAACGAAGACATTACGGAATTGGATTGCAAGGAGATTGACAATACATATATTAGTGGAAAGGAGATCGAAGGAATAATTGGAGGACCTCCATGCATCGGCTTTTCGTCAGTTGGAAACAGGAAACCAGACGATCCCCGTAATATGTTAGTCTTTTTCTTTATAAAATGGGTAGAATATTTTAAACCTACCTTTTTTGTTATGGAAAATGTTAAAGGGATACTAACAATGGGTAAAGGACAAGTTGTGGAGAAGATTAAAGAAATGTATAACGACATTGGCTACAAGTGTAAAATGCAAGTATTTCTAGCTGCAGAATACGGAGTACCGCAATTGAGACAGAGAGTTTTCTTCATAGGGACAAAGGACAGTAGCGTTCAAAATATAAAAATTAAAAAAACTCATCGAAAAGAAGCAAAACAAAAAACGCTTTTTGATGTAGATTCCTTACCGCCTTTTCTAAAAGTTAAGGATGCTTTATCAGATATACTAGATATTACTCCTTTCAATGACAATAATCGAAGCAATTTGATTATGGATTATAATAAACCTCCTAAAACACAATATCAAGAATACTTGAGGAAAAATTCAGATAAACTTTACGAGCATATTGCCCCAAATCACAGCGACTTAGTAACAGAAAGGATATCTCATATTGAACAGGGTAAAAATCACGCTTCTTTGCCAGAAGAATATCAGTTAAAAGGAGGATATCCAAATATATATGGCAGACTTCATTTAAATAAACCAGCAGACACTATAACGGGTAACTGTGGCTGTGTAAGTGCCCCGGGAAGATTTATTCATCCTACCCAAAATAGAGCACTTTCTGTTAGAGAAGCTGCTCGACTTCAATCTTTCCCTGACGAATATCGGTTTTTTGGGAATATGAACGATAAATATAAGCAGGTCGGAAATGCAGTCCCTCCATTAATGGCTAACGCTATTGCGAAAGCGATAAAAGCAGTCATAAAATGAGCATTCTTGGTATAAAAATGGTAAACTATTGGTAAGCAATTTCTTATATTCGTGTAACCTAATCCTAATAAATGAATAAAGAAATAGATTGGGACACATATTCAAAACTTATATCTAGTAAATATCGATTAGATATTTTTGTACTTTTATCTAAGAAAATCCTGAGTCCCAAGCAAATTTCTTCGAAAACAAAGATTACGATTTCTCACGTGAGTCGAACACTAAAGGAATTAGAAGAGTTAAAGCTAATAAAATGTTTAACTTCAGAGAAAATTAGAAAAGGAAAAATATTTACAGCTTCCAATGATAGTAAAATCTACATGGAAGAAATTACTCGAAATTTAAAAAACAACTATTAATTAATTGTTGGATAGCTTTCTCAGAAAAGAGAAGACTTTAATATAGTAGGTAAACTATACCCAAATGAGTGCGAGCTTTTTGGCGAAATGTGTACTCCACTCAATCCTATTGGTCAATGTATGGTTTCTCAAGAGGGTACATATGCGATATTTTATATATATCATAGATAGCTTTCTATATTTCTTATTCTAATAAATTATTAATTTTATCTTTTAAGGATTCTTTAATATATTAGGTTTAATTTGTAGAATGATAATGAGAGTCGACATTTGAAGCAAATTAATTATAATGTAGATATCACAGGAATAGTTCAAGGGGTGGGATTTCGACCCTTCCTTTACAATTTGGCTCGAGGGCTTGACTTAAAAGGCCAGATAGTAAATAGAGGCAATGCTGGAGTTAGATTAACCTTGCAAGGTGAGGAGGGGAATCTTGAAGCGTTTTTGGGGGAAATAGAGAAAAAAAAACCAAAAATAGCTTTTATTGAGAGTATAAAAGTTATTAAAGCTGAATCTGATAAGATATTTGCTAGTTTAGCTATAGGAAAAAGCGAAGAGGGGAGGGGTATAAGCTTGACTTTACCACCTGATATTGCAATTTGTGAAAATTGTATTAGAGACATGCGAAATCCAGATCTACAAAAGTATTACAATTATCCCTTTATTGCTTGTGCCGTTTGTGGACCACGATTTACGACAGTAAGAGAACTACCTTACGATAGAGAACGGAGCACAATGATAAAATTTCCTTTCTGTAAAAAGGCAAAACCAGAATCGTGTATGGCAGAATATTCTGACTTTCAAAACAGGAGATTTCACGCTCAAACGTTTACTTGTTCCGTTTGTGGTCCTAATTATCAACTTTACGATAAAGAAAAAACCTCTATTAAAACCGATTTGATTGAGGAAATATTAAAGATAGCTACAAAAAGGATAAAAGAAGGAGAAGTTGCGGCAATTAAGGGAATTGGTGGAGTCCATTTAGTTTGCCTTGCTAACGACGATAAAATAATTCTAGAGCTACGCAGGAGGAAAGGGAAGCGAAAGCATAAACCATTTGCTTTAATGGTTCCAAATTTAGAAATTATTGAGGATTACTTTAACATTTCAAATAAAGAAAGAGAGCTTCTTACATCATTTCGAAGACCAATCGTGCTACTAGAGAAAAGCAGAAATTTCAATGGTTCTAATATTAGCGAATTCGTGGCGCCCAGTTTAAACAACATAGGGATTATGCTTCCATATTCAGGTATTCATTATTTACTTTTAGACCATATTTGAAAACAGCCATTAGTTTATACAAGTGGTAACAAATCGAATATTACTATGGCAATTGAATAAGAAAAGATATTTGATCAACTCAACAATTTAGCCGATTTCTTTCTACTTCATAATA
>JAUWHC010000115.1 GCA_030606095.1 Promethearchaeota archaeon
CGAAAATCTGTTCTTATGAATATAAGTGATCTTGTTGTTAAAGGCGTAAATCCCCAAGGTGTTGTTATTTCTCTAGGACTTCCTGAAAACTTAAAAGTAATAGATTTTAAATGTTTGATTGAAGGAATTATCGATTATGGAAAATTGTGGAATATTAATTATCTGGGAGGAGATATTAATAAATCTAAAGAAATAATTATAAATCCAACTGTATTTGGTTTTAAGGATCCAAAAAAAATAATTTATCGAAAAGGTTTAAAACCAGACGATTTAGTTTTAATAAACAATAAATTCGGTTTAACAGGTGTAGGATTTGACATAATTTTAAATAGAAAAGAGAAAATAGAAAATTTTTCTAAATATAGTAGAGCTATCAACAGTGTATTAGAGCCAAACGATATTGGAACGGAAGGTATTATTTTGGCCAATAAACAATTAGCAACAGCGAGTATTGATTCTTCTGATGGATTATCTAAATCTCTAAAAGATTTACTTCTGTCAAATCCTAAAATGGGGTTTGAAATTGAATTTAACGATAACTTAATTCATCAAGATTCAATAAAATATTCAAAAGAATACAATGTCTCTTTAGAAAAATTAGTCTTTAATGGAGGAGAAGAATTTATTCATCTATTTACAACCAACCCCAAAAATCTTAAAATGGTTCAAAAATCCGTCAATTCGAAGGGTGGAAAATTATTTAAGATTGGAAAGGTAATTTCTGAGGAAAAAATCTATTTTTTAAAAGAAGGTAAAAGAATTGAATTAAAGAGTCAAGGTTATGAACATTTTAAATAATTTACCTTAATGAAAACATTCAAGGAATATAGAACAGAAGCAATTACAGAAAAAGTTATAAATTATTATAGATTTGATCCATTACATTTTTACTTTAATTTAAACTTTTTAACAAGAACTATAACATTTGATCTTATTGTTCTATTAGCACAGGGCCATTAGCGCAGGCAGGTAGCGCAGCAGGCTTTTAACCTGAAGGTCGTGGGTTCGATATGCTCGTTCGCAAAGATCGGGTGCGAAATTCCCACATGGCCCGCTAATATTTTATTCTTTGTAAAAATTGAGTTAAATAATATTTTTAAAAGAAAAATTTTGCATGAAATAATTAATCGAGTATGCATTAAAGGTAAATATAAAGATAGATCGTTAAAACGAATAAGCTCTCTTACTGCTAAAAAAATGGTTGATATAGAATTTAAATTACCATCTGATGAACCCGAACAATTAATAGTTAAATCCCAAGACACTACTAACGAAGAATATGGGTGTGATCCAGACAAAAGAGACATAGAAGCCCTCTTAAAATATGGTGTTATAAATTTAAATAAACCCAGTGGCCCAACAAGCCATGAAGTAGTCTCTTGGGTTCGTAAGATTTTAGGAATTGATAACGCAGGACATGGAGGGACTTTAGATCCAAAGGTTACTGGAATATTACCTTGTGCGCTTGGTAAAGCTACAAGAGTTTTGTCTGCATTATTGTATGCAGGTAAAGAATATGTAGGAGTTATGTACTTACATACACCTGAGAAATTAAAAAAAATTGAAAAAGTATTTAAAATTTTCACTGGTAAAATTTACCAAATGCCTCCTATAAAATCATCAGTAGTTCGAAAATTGAGAGTAAGAGAAATATATTATGCTAAAGTGTTTGAGGTAAATAAGAATCACGTATTATTTAAGGTCGGATGCGAAGCAGGTACTTACATCCGAAAATTATGTTTTGATATAGGAGAAGCTTTATGTTCAGGAGCACATATGTTAGAATTAAGGCGAACCAGAGTAGGGAATTTTATAGAAGATAAGAGCCATGTAAATCTTCATAATCTAAAAGACGCATATTCTATATACCGTGAAGAAGGTGATGACTATTATTTGAGGAAAATAATTTCTCCTATGGAAAAAATGGTATCGCATTTGCCAAAAATATATGTAAGAGATACTGCTGTTGATGCTTTATGCCATGGTGCAGATTTAGCTTCTGCGGGAACGTGTTATGTAGATGCACGAATCAATAATAATATGCAAATAGTTTACATGACGCTTAAAAAAGAATTAATTGGTTTTGGTACTGCTAAAATGAATGCAATGAAGATTTACAAGGCAAGATCTGGAATTGTGGCTAAAACTAATAAAATATTTATGGAGCGAGGCATTTATCCTCGGTGGGACGAAATAATCAAAAACAAAAAGAAAGAAAATATAAAAATATGAAGGAAAAGAACCAACACTATTCTACTCAATTCCCAGATGTAAAAATTAAAGTTTACTCCGTTCCAGAAAGTTTAAAACAGCATTTGTTTATTTTTAAAACTATCACGGGAGTTTTTTCATTTAAAAAAATAGATTTAGGAACTAAGGTTTTTATTGAGCACATGACCATCCCAAAAAAACAGAGCGTTTTACTCGATCTGGGGTGCGGGTATGGTGCGATTGGAATTGTATTAGCATATTTATCACCTCAAAGCACAGTTTATCTAATTGACATAAATAAAAGAGCAATCTGGTGCACTAGGGAAAATATAAAATATAATTTATCGGATAGGACAAACAAAGTTATTACTTTATCAGGAAACTATTTTAAACCTATAAAAAATAAAAACATAAAGTTTGATGGAATTTATATGAATCCACCTTTACGCAATGGTAGAAGAGAATTTCTCAAATTATGTGAAAAGGTTCCTTATTTTTTAAAACCAAAAGGGCTATTTCAATTCGTGATAAAAAAAAAAATGGGCGCAGAATATGTATTAAAATATTTAAATAGCAACTTTTCAAACATATTCGATATCAAGATAATTTGTAAGAGATCTGGATACTGGGTTTTTGATCTAACTTTATTAGATTAACATAATAATTTTGATTTTATTATAATAGAATTCAAGAAAATTATTTAGCAAAAATGGAAAATTTTTTTACAAATCAAATATTCTTTTAAAAATATAGTAAGGAAAGAGGATTTTTTTTGACTAAAAAAAGAAAGATAGATGTTCTACTTCATGAGCTGGTTCCCAAACATTATCTTTTAACAAAAGAAGAATCACAAAATTTGTTAGAAAAATATAAAATACATATTTCTGATTTACCTCAAATGTTTGAAAAAGACCCAGTAGCAATTGCGATTGGTGCAAAAGAAGGTGATATTGTTAAGATTGTTCGAGATTCTCGTACAACAGTAAAATTCATAAATTATTATCGTTATGTCAAAAAAGAAGAAATGTAATTAATCTCTTTTATTGAAATTAATATTAAATAGGTTAGGTAAAAATTGAGTGCTGAAAGATTATCTAATAACGATAAATGGGTCGTTTTAAAAAGCTTATTTGATGAGAAGGGTCTAGTGCGTCAACATCTCGATTCTTATAATATTTTTATTAAAGATGAGATGCAACATATAGTAGATGAATCGAATGAAGTAGTACCTGATATTCCCGGCTTTAAAATAAGTTTTGGAAAAATTAAAATAGGGGTGCCTAAAGTCAGGGAAGCTGACGGCGCCACGATGGAAATTACACCTATTGAAGCTAGAATTCGAGAATTAAGTTATGCTGCGGATATTATATTAGAAATGACTCCTATAACTATTGATGAACGGACTCAAAGGGAGGAAGCGGAAGAGACACTTGATATATATATAGGTAAAATACCTATAATGTTAAAAAGTTGTCGTTGTCCTTTGGAAAACTTAACAGAACAAGAGTTAATTAACCGAGGAGAAGACCCACTTGATCCCGGTGGATATTTTATAATAAATGGGACTGAGCGCGTACTGGTGACACAAGAAGATTTAGCTCCCAATAGAATTTTAGCGGAAGAGGCAAGTAGAAGTTCAAGTGCTACACATCAAGCAAAAGTATTTTCTACGAGAAGTGGTTTTCGGGCACCTGTAACTATCGAAAGAAAGAAAGACGGAAATTTAAGAGTCTCTTTTCCTTCGGTTCCAGGCAAAATTCCGCTTGCGATCTTAATGCGTGCTTTAGGGTTACACTCTGATAGAGAAATTTTTGAAGCCATTTCAGAAAATGATGATATTCAAAAAGAATTGATTCCCGTTATAGATGTCGCTTCGGAAATCCAGGTATTAAAAGATCCTGAGAAATCTCAACAAAATGCTTTAGATTACATAGGAAAGAGAGTCGCAATTGGGCAAACAAAGGATTACCGAATTAGAAGAGCGCTTCAAGTTTTAGATAGATACCTTTTACCTCATATTGGAAATGCGGAAGAGGATCGAATCAAGAAAGCTTATTATTTAGGTCAAATGGCTCAAAAAGTTATGGAACTCGCCTTAAAATTTCGTGAGTCTGATGATAAAGATCATTATGCCAATAAAAGATTGAAATTAGCTGGTGAATTATTTACATCCTTATTTAGAGTTGCGTTCTTAAATCTTGTAAAAGATATAAAATACCAACTAGAACGTACTGCTGTTCGAGGGAGAGCTCCTAACATCAAAACTGCTGTGAGAGCCGATGTAATTACTGAAAGGATAAGACATGCTTTAGCAACAGGCAACTGGGTTGGAGGTAAAGCTGGTGTTAGTCAATTGTTGAATAGAACAAATCATGTTGGAACATTAAGTCATTTAAGGAGAGTAATATCGCCATTAAGTAGAAGTCAACCGCATTTTGAAGCGAGAGATTTGCATCCCACCCAATGGGGTAAAATTTGTCCAGCAGAAACTCCAGAAGGGCCAAATTGCGGTTTGGTTAAAAATCTTGGATTAGCTTCTATTATTTCTGTTGGCGCTGATGAGAGAATTATTGAAAACATATTAATAGATTTAGGAGTAATTCCAATAAATGAAGTAAAAAGAACAAAAGGAGAAAAAGTAAATGTATTTCTCAATGGCAAATTAGTCGGTATTCATCAAAAATATAATCCCTTTTTAAATCAACTTAGAGAGAAGAGGCGTAAAGGCGAGATTGGTGTACATGTGAATATTGGATATTATAACGATTCTAAAGAGATTCAAATAAATTGTGATGCAGGGAGAGCGACTAGACCTTTATTTATAATTAAGAACAAACAAATCCTCATCACGAAAGAAGATATAGAGAAAATTAAACAAGATAAGTATGTATGGACAGATTTAATTGAGAAAGGCGTTATTGAATATATAGACGCAGAAGAAGAAGAGAATGCTTATATTGCTATGTTTGAAGAAGATATTACGGCTGAACACACACATTTAGAGATTTCTCCTGCTGCTATTTTAGGAATATGCGCTTCGATAATTCCATTTCCAGAACATAATCAATCTCCACGAAATACATACGAAGCGGGAATGGTTAAACAAGCATTAGGACTATTTGCTGCAAATATGCATTTGAAACTTGATACGCGTGGTCATACGCTTCATTATCCTCAACAACCATTAGTTATAACGAGCCCAATGAAGATAATTGGAATCAATCGTCGACCAGCGGGACAAAACTTCATAGTTGGCATGATGAGTTTTGAAGGTTATAATATTGAAGATGCAATTATTATAAACAAATCCTCAATAGAACGCGGTCTTGCGCGCAGTCATTTCTTTAGAACTTACGATGCCGAAGAAAGGAAATATCCCGGAGGAGAATTGGATAAATTCGAAATACCAGAAAGAGGTGTTAGAGGTTTCAAATCCGCTGAATCTTATCGATTATTATCTGAAGAAGATGGAATTATCGAACCTGAAACCACTGTAAATGGGGGCGATGTTTTAATAGGACGCACATCTCCTCCACGATTTATTAAATCTTACGAAGAATTTGAATTGATGCAACCAAATAGAAGAGAAACTTCAAAAAATATGCGTCACAATGAGAAAGGAATTGTAGATACCGTAATTATTTCTGAAACTGTTGATGGTAATAAATTAGTTAAAATTAAAGTGAGAGACTTACGGATTCCTGAATTAGGAGATAAGTTCTCTTCACGACATGGACAAAAGGGAGTACTCGGGTTAGTCCAGCCGGCTGAGGACATGCCTTTCACTTCAAATGGCGTAATTCCAGATATTATTGTAAACCCTCATGCCATGCCATCAAGAATGACCTTAGGACAGCTCTTTGAAGGAATTAGTGGTAAAATTGCGTGTACAACCGGAAAATTAGGTGATGCTACAGCGTTCGAATGGAAAGATATCACTAAACTTCAAGATCAATTAGTAGAAGCGGGTTTTGAGTTTAATGGAAGAGAAGTAATGTATAACGGAATTACAGGAGAAAAATATGAAGCAGGAATTTATTGCGCCCCAATTTATTATCAAAAATTGTATCATCTTGTTGCAGACAAACTTCACGCAAGAGCAAGGGGTCCAGTCCAAATTCTAACTAGACAACCAACAGAAGGAAGAGCAAGAGAAGGAGGTTTACGATTCGGCGAGATGGAGCGAGATTGTTTAGTAGGTCATGGGTCCGCTTTATTATTAAAGGAAAGATTGCTTGATGAGTCTGATAAAACTGTAATTTTAGTTTGTGAGAAATGTGGACTTTTAGCAGTTTACGACAGAAACAGAGATAAAAGATATTGTCCTGTATGTGGAGAAGGAACTGTAATATCAAAAGTAGTATGTTCTTACGCTTTTAAACTGCTACTCCAAGAAATGATGAGTTTAGGACTTGCGCCACGTCTAAAATTAAAAGAAAAAATTTAAGCAAATTATCTCATTTTTACTCTATTTACTATAATTTATCAATTAAACAACCAAACTTTAATTATAAAAAAAAATAGATTTAAAGGCCAAATCCTAGGAATGCATAAAGCTCTGGTATCATAGTATATAGAAGAAACAAGAAAAACAAAGTTAGTAAAGATATCCATACAGCTTGATCCCAAGAAAGGTCGATTAAAAATTTTGTTAAAATTAAAATAATTAGAAATCCAATGATAGGCGTTAATTGAGTTAAATGGTTTCGGCCACTAAAAGCTATTAAATCACCAATTGTTCCTAATACTGAATTTACTGCTCCCAGAATTATTGGTATTATTAAGACGCATAAAAAAGCTAAGAGAATAATAAAAAATTTTTTATCAGAAGCTTTAGTTTTAGAATTAATAAGCAAAACCGCGATGTAAATGATTAAAGCAACAAGTACAGTTGCTAGTATTAGCCACAAAATAAAGAATAAAGTGCTTTCTAATTGAAATAACATTTTCAAAACTCCAATTTAATTTTTAAGTTTGTTTAAATAATAATTTATAAGAAAAAAATTCTCCTTCTTTTATAAATGTTGATCATATTAATTATTGATTGACATCGAGATTGAACTAATTTTGAAAATAGTAATCTTACAAGGATTTATGGATATTTATACAAAGGGGAAAAAAAAATTAAAATGAGGTGCTAGTTTAAAAGATAATTATATACCAAACGATATGAGGAAGAAATGGAACGCGAAACCTAAAAATACAGCTGCAAAGGTTATTGAAAGGATCGAGAGTTTAATTGATAATTCCCTTCCATA
>JAUWHC010000155.1 GCA_030606095.1 Promethearchaeota archaeon
AGAATGGGGTACCCCTGAACATGATGAAAATACTCTATATGAACTCTTAATCTTAGAAGGGATGCAAGCTGGTTTAAGTTGGAACACCATACTTCAAAAGAGAGATAATTTTAGGAAAGCATTTGATAATTTTGATTATATTAAAATTTCAAAGTATGCTGAGCTTAAAATTGAAGAATTAATGCAAAACAAGGGAATTATACGAAATCGATTAAAAATTCAATCAGTAATCTCAAACGCAAAATCATTCATCAAAATACAAGAAGAATTTGGTTCTTTTGATAATTATATTTGGGGTTTTGTTAATAATAAGGTAGTTCATAATTCCTGGAAATCATTAGAAGAATTGCCATCCAATACAGAACTTTCTGACAGAATATGTAAAGATTTGAAGAAAAGAGGTTTCAAATTTGTAGGATCGACTATAATTTACTCCTTTTTACAAGCAGTCGGAATTGTAAACGACCATACAACCTATTGTTTTCGGTATAGTGAATTAACAAATAAAGCTTAATTTATAATTAAATTCTCTAAACCTATTTCTTTTTCAGCGTATTCCTTTAAACCATGCCATTGAGCCTTAGTCGTACCAAAATATTTAAATAACGCGATTCCTAGACCAAAATCAAAACCCCTCATTTGTTTTAACATTTCATCAGTATTGCACTCAACGGAATTCGTGATCGCTAATATCGGACTATTGAATTCGTGAATTCTCTTTTTCATATTTCTTATAAAGTACCAATAAAAAAGGCTACCCACCTTGCCCCAATACCATCCATCGTCTCGTGTTCCCATTAAATAAGGGTATTCCATTGGAGATGCCACGTCCAAAATTGAAGATAATTTTGCCCAATCTTGACCTAATCTTTTTTGCGTAAACATTTTCTTAGGACCAGGAAGGCAAAACCATCCCGAGATACAGTTGATATTAACGCTTTTTATTGCGTTCTGGAGCTTTTGTGCGTATTCCGCAATTGTGTCTGATTTAAACCCATGCCATTCATGACTTGTTAATAATTTGGCTTTAGGTCCATAATTAGTTCTAAATTTTTCTACACACCGATGGCAAGCGCATAACTCCATGAAAGCTCCATCGTATCTAATGTAATCGGCAAAGAACCCTTTTATAGGATATCTTTTTACGACTTCTTTTGTAAGCTCTAATAAATAATTAACATGCTCGCTATTAGGACACATAAAACTTGTAGATGGTATATAACCTTTTCCTCTTGCCCCCCTTGCCTTCCCTTGCTTTTTATCTATGTTTTCTGTTAGAAAGGGAACTTTTGCTTTATAATCTTTAAATGAAACTTTCTCAGGTAGTTCTACTCTCATTTCTCCCTCGTCGTGTGTTGAAATATCGCCCTTTCTATATTTTATACCATGCTTTTTTCCATTTTTTCCATGAACGCTAACTCGTTCAGGATGTAAATTCCCTTGGTACGCGTCGTTCATACTTGTAAAAGAAACCATTATTTTTATATTTCTATCCTTTCCAGCATCGCAAAATTCCCCCAATATATCTCTTCCAGTAGGATTCCATCCAACATCAGTATCCCACACGCATGCTCCATCAGTATCTTTAATAACAAGCCCAAAAACATTGAAGTGGCACTCATCTAATTTATTCATAACTTCAATAATATTTAGTTTTTTTTCGGCAAATTCATAGTCTAACTTCCTAAAACCTTCGGCTCCTCTAACTGGCATTAATCCCATAGCATATATTCGTTTTACGCCGAATGCTGATGTTACGGTTTTAAACTTCTTAAAGTCAAACTCAACATATTCTGACCAATCTAATTTTCTTTTCATGTCTTCTCAATACACTCAACTTTTACTTTAATAAATTTAACTTAAATTTCCAAATTAGATAGTTTTTTAACATTGTTCTTTTAATAAATTTTTTAGACTATTTGATATTTTAATAACTGATACATTTAAAGATTTATATATGTAAATACGATTATTTATTATAGAAATCGAATTAAAATATTTGTATAAAGACTTAAAAATTTAAGATTTGAATTTATGCTTGGGAGGAATACGGAATAAAAATGTACGACGCTACATTTAAAATCATCATTTTTGGTGACGCGGGATGCGGCAAAACGACTCTAACTCAAAGATTTTTGACTAATTTGTTTGTTTCTGATTCAAAAATGACCATTGGAGTAGATTTTGAGGTTAAGAGCCTAGAAGTTGACAAGGAGAAAGTAAAATTACAGATATGGGATTTTGGTGGAGAGGAGAGGTTTAGGTTTTTACTTCCTACATATGTTAGAGGCGCTCGGGGAGGGCTATTCTTATATGACATAACAAATTATTCTTCCATCGCTCACATAGACGATTGGCTTAGCGTTATTAGGAAAGAGATTCGAGCCGAGGATGTATTTCCCATTATTGTAGTAGGCGGTAAAGCAGATTTAGCAGAGAATAGGGAAGTTTCAGCAGAAGAAGGAATAAAAATTGCGAAATCGAGAAATGTCGACGGTTTTATTGAAACTAGTTCTAAAACGGGAGAAAATGTAGAGAAAACGTTTGAGGCATTAACAAGTGTAATGCTTAATAGTACTAGAAGATACTAGTTAAAATAAAATTCGTTTTTAAAGAATACCTTAAATCTTTTAAAAAAGTATAGTTTGATTACTACTATTTATTGAGAAGAATTTGGTTATTTATTATTTACAGGAACCTTTTCAAGTATTCGTGTGTTAATTCTCCTATTTAAAACCATAGTTTGATATTCCATATCCTTTTTGTATTGGTTCGCAAAACTTAGAAGTTGTTCAATCATTTCGATTTCTTTTTTTTCATCTTTGAAATAGTATCCTCCAAAATTTGGGATTTCCGCGTACTTTTTATTCAAACTTTCTCGTAATTCACTAGGTAATACATCAGTTCTATCCTTTATTGCCGAATTTAAGGCTTCTAATAGTTCGATATATCTTTCTTGTTTACTAAACTGACATAAAATACATTTTGAGCTTCTATTTTTAAGTATATATAAAATAATTATTCCTGTTAAATACCTAAATGTATCGACTAACTCGTCGTAATTTCCTTTTTTCATGTGTTTTTTAACTATTATTTCCGCAATTGAGTACAAACTCGAAAAATAAATCGCTCTAGAAAAGTATGCGGGATCAATACAAAACAATCTAGTAAACCAAAATGCGCTAACTTCTGTAGGTGGATCTTCAAAAAATATATAGTAAACTAACCTTCCATCTCTTTCTTTATATAATGTAGATTCTTTTTTCAACATATTTAAATAAGTTGATATAGTGGAGCGCGCGATTTCTTTAAAGAATTTTTTATATTCTATTTCGACATCTCTCGTAGTTACCTTTTTTTTTCCCTCGATATAGAATTTTAGTATTATACCCAATATTCGATTCTCGTGAAGTCGTCCAGTCTTAACCTGCTGCTCTTCATTTTCGTCTTCTCTAATGTTATAAATATCAATTAGTTCAGGAGCGATTTCGTGAATAACTTTTTCCAAAATATAAATATTTAATTCAGTAATTTCTAACAATCCTCAAAATTGATATTTATATTTTAATAAAAAAAATGTATACTTTTATTAATTGACTTTCTAATTAAATAGAAGATTTAATTTATTTAACGTAAGTATATTAAAAATACAATAAATAAATAGAAATAATTAATCCTTTAAAATTTAAAAAAGAAAATTAAAAAAAAAATAAAGCTTGATGCTATTAATGCTTTTATTAAGGTTTATTCCCCTTGTTTTTCTTTCCAGATAGGATCGTTGATTTGCAGTATCCTTCGTTGAACTTTACCAAGAACATTTTTAGGAACTTCTTGTATAAACTCGATCATCCGTGGACACTTCCATTTCGTCATGTTTTCTTGAGTCCAAGCTATTAATTCCTCTTCAGTGATCTTCCCAACATATTCGGGTTTTAATTCAACCCAAGCTTTTGTTATTTCGCCAACTTTCCCCTCAGGGTCCGGTAGACCAGAAACAGCAGCCTCTGATACGGCTTCATGCCTCATTAACATCGATTCAACTTCTTTTGGGAAAACAGAATGTCCTGCTACTTTAATTAATTGTTTTTTACGATCTTTGATTTCAACTGTGCCATCATCGTTCATAAAACCGATGTCGCCAGTTAACAACCACAGTTTGCCATCGTATTTTTTAATAGTATCATTTGTTTCCTCCTTTTGATTCAAGTATTCATACATTACTTGAGGACCATTAACACAAATCTCTCCAGTAAATTCTTCACCAAAACTCTTATCATCTGGATTCCCTAAACAAATTGGACCTGCGCTAAAATCATCAGTTGGCCAAATTCCCCATTTAGTACCTGGAAATGGCATTCCTATGGTCCCAAGAGGACTTTCACCAAACAAACTTCCTGCACTCACGACTGGAGTTGCTTCAGAGAGCCCATATCCTTCAACTATCCGTCCTCCTGTATTCTTCTCGAATGCATCTCTAACGGGTGCATGAAGCGGGCCTGCTCCAGAAACACTAAGTTTGAGTTTTCCCATCAAATTTGGAAACTTTTCGAGGTGTGGAAAATCAGCAATCCTTTTAAAAAGAATTTCTGCCCCAGCATATAATAAACCTTCAGGAGCATCTACTTCTTCAATATGTTCTAAGAGTTCTTCTGTTGGAGGTGGTGATGGGAATAGGAAAATCCAACCTCCTAATGCAACTGTAGCGTGCATGACTACAGTATGACCAAAGCTGTGGAAAAATGGGAGTACTCCTAGGTTTCCTAAGCCTGGATTTTCTCCACCAAACCAAGTTTTACATTGCAAAGCATTTGATACTACATTGAAATGAGTTAATACAGCTGCTTTAGGTAAACCCGTGGTTCCACCAGTCATGATATAGGTAGCAGGATGTGTTTTTGCATCAATATCTACTTTTGGAACATTTGGTTCTGTGTCCAATAAAGTCATGAACTCATGTGCATCGGGTACATCTACTTTTCCTTTAGGAATCATTCCTAATAGTTTACCTAAGGTTCTCTTAAATCCTAAGCCATGAGCTAAATCAGAGAGGTTGGTAGAAATGTATATTTCAACATTAGTTTTTTCTAAAATACCTCCTATGTATGGTAGATTAAATTTAATGCGACTTTTACTTTTTTCATCGAACATAGCATCGTATGTAATCAAAACTTTCGCATTCGTCAAGTTTAATTGATGTAAAATTTCCAAAGGTTTATATGTAGGATTTACACCCGTAGCAATAGCTCCAATTTTCATTGCTGCGAAATAAGCAACAATATATTGAATACAATTTCCCATTAGTAAAGCTACAACATCTCCTTTCTTAACTCCTAGAATATTAAGACCTGTGGCAAATCGATCAACATAACCTTGAAATTCCTCGTAAGTTACCACCGTATCTAAAAACCATATGAATTTATCACTAGCATATTTTCTCGCTTGCTTATCGAAAAATTCAGTTATCGTTATCTCTGGAAAATCAACATTGTTTGGAACCCCTTCTGGCCACCATTTCTGAAACCAGCGTTTTTTTTCATTTACTTGATATTTATCTTCTTTTATTATTGGTATTTTTATTCACACTCTTTTTTATGTAAAATTTTAATAGTCTAAATGTAACATATTATTTTAGTTATTCCAGATAAAAAAAATTATCTATCAAAAAAAGATACTAATTAAATTAAAATTGAAAAAGAAGACATCTATGAGTAGAGCTAATTTAAAATAAAGACACCGCAACAAATTAAAATAAGTTTTTATTTAAAAAAACTTAAGAAATTTAATCAGTTTCACCGTACTTCTCTTTCCAGATAGGATCGTTAATTTGGAGCGCTCTTCGCTGTACTTTTCCAATTACATTTTTTGGCAAGTCTCCAATTATGGCAATGTGTTGAGGGACCTTATAGTGAGCCATGTTTTCGTTAGCCCACTCTTTAATTGATCTAGGCGATAAATCAGAATCGTCCCTAATGGAAACCCAAGCTTTTATTACCTCACCGTATTCATTGTGAGGTAGACCTGAGACAGCAACTTCTAGTATGTCGGTGTGTTTCATTAAAAGTTCTTCGACTTCTTTTGGAAAAACTGAAAACCCTTTGTACTTGATGAGTTGCTTTTTACGGTCCCTAATCTCAATGGTACCATCTTCGTTCATAAATCCAATATCGCCAGTTAAAAGCCAAACTTTTCCGTTATATTCAACTAGCGCATCAGCAGTTTCCTCAGGTTGATTTAAATATCCTTTCATTAGTTGAGGTCCGTAAATACATATTTCTCCGGTATTTTCTATTCCAAAATTCGCATCTTCTGGATTTCCTAAACAGATTGGACCTTTTGAAAAATCTTCTGAGTGAAAAATGCCCCATTCTGTTCCTGGAAAAGGTATTCCTATGACTCCTACGGGACTATCCCCAAATAAGTTGCCTGCACTTACCGCGGGACTGGCTTCAGATAATCCATAAGCTTCGACAATTCGACCTCCTGTATTTTCTATAAACGAGTCTCTAACTTGTTTATGCAATGGACCAGCGCTAGATACGCACAACCTTAATTTTCCCATTACTCCTGGATATCTCCTCTTCAAATGTTTTAATTCAGCTAATTTTATAAATAAAAT
>JAUWHC010000225.1 GCA_030606095.1 Promethearchaeota archaeon
GCAATAATGGAAATCTTACCAACAAAATTAGATCCTTTTGTAAAAGGAATGGAAGTTATCGATGCAATTCCCAATATTAGTTACGAAGATGTCGGTGGTTTAGATGACCAAATATTAGAAGTAAGAGAAACTGTTGAATTACCTCTGTTAAAACCAGAACTGTTTAAAAGAATAGGGATTGATCCACCTAACGGCGTTTTACTTTTTGGCCCCCCAGGGACCGGTAAAACATTAGTTGCGAAAGCGGTTGCCCATGAAACAAACGCTACATTCATTAGAATAATAGGATCGGAGTTAGTTCAAAAGTTTATTGGTGAAGGTGCTCGTTTGGTCAGAGAGATATTTAATTTAGCAAAACAAAAAGCCCCCACTATATTATTTATAGATGAATTAGATGCTATCGGGTCTCAAAGATTAAAAATTGCTACATCTGGCGATAGAGAAGTACAAAGGACTTTAATGCAATTATTAAGTGAATTAGATGGATTTGAAGAAAG
Organism: Promethearchaeota archaeon; assembly: GCA_030606095.1. GTDB lineage: Archaea > Asgardarchaeota > Lokiarchaeia > Sigyniarchaeales > SOKP01 > SOKP01. The sequence goes on from JAUWHC010000225.1 coordinate 498, forward strand.
AGGAGATGTAAAAATAATTGGCGCAACAAATAGAATTGATATTTTAGATCCGGCTTTATTAAGACCAGGTAGATTTGACAGAATGATTGATTTTCCAATCCCAGATGGGGAAGCTAGAACTTCAATCTTTAAAATTCACGCTAGAAATTTAAGCCTTGATGGAGAATTAAATTTTAAAAAATTGGTTGAGCTAACTGAAGGAGCAACGGGTGCAGACATAAAAGCAATCTGCACTGAAGCTGGAATGTTTGCAATAAGAAAAGAAGCTGAAGTAATTGTTAAAGACGATTTTGTTGAAGCAGTAAATAAAGTTATGAATAAAATGAAAGATAAAGCTATGGAATCTAAGTTATATTCATAACCTTCCTTTTTACAAACATATTAAATATTTATAACTTTATTTTTATGTAAATAGTTGTAGTAATTTAAAATGGAAAACAAACTATTCTTTGCTTTAAGAAAAGTAAAGGCTATTTCTGATTACCAATTTGGACAAACAGTAACAAATATTCTATTCGAAAATGATGATGATATCCATATTGAGTTTTCTAAAAAAACGGATAAAATAAAGCATATATATTACGATGAGAATCTTTTGCTAAATTTGAGACCAACTAATGGATTCTTTACATTAAGTTTATTCGCAGCTAATAAAATAATTAAAAACATTTCAACACCGAGATTGAGAGCAATCGTGTTGAATGATATATCTGACTTTATTAGAAAAGGTCGTAACGTATTCTGTAAACATGTTTTGGATATAGATGATAATTTAAGACCTTTAGATGAGATTATTGTTGTTAATCAAAAGAATAACCTTTTAGCAATTGGAAAACTAGCGATCCCCATTCCTTATGTTCGAAGTTTTAAAACTGGAATTGCAATAAAAGTTCGGAAAGGAATCAATAAATCAAAATTATAAGCCTTAATAAATTTTAATAATATATATAGTTAGGAGTTATTGAGAAAAAAATGGTAAAATTACCAAAAGAGATGCAAAAAAGAGAAAACAGCAAACCTAAGCGCCCTCAAGCAAAAATAAAGAGAGATGGGCAACAATTTGCTTCAAGACAAATGCGTCGTCGAATGCAACAACAAGGAGTTGAAATGGATCAAATTAATGCTACTCGAGTAATAATAGAAGGAGTAGAAAAAACGCTCATAATTGATCAACCAGAAGTTGTTTTAATGAAGCAAATGGGACAAGAAATTTATCAAATAATTGGTGAAGCACAAGAATATTCTCCTGGGGAAGTTTTAATTGGAGAAAAGGAAGATGTTGAGACTACGGAACTTATTGAAGAATCTGAAACAAAACCAATTATTACTGAAAATGATATTATGTTAGTAGCAGCTCAAGCAAATGTCAATAAAGAAGAAGCGAACGCAGCATTAATTGATAGCGAAGGAGATATAGCAAAAGCTATTTTATTTCTGAAAAATAGACCCTAATCTATCATCAAACAAAATTAGCAAAAAAAAAGAATTAAGAATTATAAACCATTCACTATTTCATAAACAATTTGGTAAGAATGTTATGTCAAAAGTAAAGAAAAAACCTACTGGGCTACATGGAGGCTTATCCGAAGAAGAAGTAATATTCGAAAAAATTATACAATTTTCAGGTTGGATATTTTTAATCGCTACAACTATATTAATGGGGCTGTTTATTATTTTCGATTCTGTATTAGGATTAATTGAATTAGAATTAAATGCGTCAACATTTACATTGCTAATATTTTTCGGGACTAATTCTGCAATTAGTTTTGGATTAGCTACAAGAATTAAAAAAAATAGAGATCAAAAGAAGAAATTGTACTTTGATTGGTTAATGGGCGAATTTCTACTTTGCGTAATTGCTATTTTTGCTGTAGCTGTTTACCAATGGTAATCATTTTTTATTTCATTTCGATTACAAACTATATTTATTTATAATCTTCTCTTGCTGGACTAAATACATCTATAACGTCCGTATCTTCCAATATTATCGCCCCGTGTTTTTCGTTAGAATCAAAAACATAACTATCTCCTTCTTTTGCTATAAATTCTCCATTTTCAGTAATAAATTTTAATTTACCCTTTAGCACATATCCAATTTGATGTTCTTTATGTGAATGTAAGGGAATTTGTGAGCCCTTAATTAGATTAAAATGGCATAACATCATATTCTTGTTATAGGCTAAAGTTTTTCGATATATTCCGTGTAAAATTTCTACTGAATCAACAGAATTTTTACTTACGAGGTTTTTTCTCATCTAAATATACTTTTAATTTGATTTCATCGTGTTAAATAAGGAGAGGATGTTACCATCCTCTTCCTCTTTTAGGAACCCCGCGTGCGAGTTTCCCCGCACGGGGCTCGCGCCTCAAGAACCCGCTTCACATCACCGTGTTCCTTTGGTTTATGTTTATTGCATTCCCCCCGAAATCACCCAAATCACTTCGAGAATTTCTATAGGAGTAGATCACATTGGCGTTGATTCACGCCAGGATTTCCCGTATCGCTTTCTCCAGTAATCATGTAATTTAGTATCATAAGGGCTACTATAACCCTTCACGCAGGCGTATCTTACACCCGCTCGGAAAGATCTACAAAATAATAATGTATTTTCTTTCCGCTCCCCGAAAATCCACGTTCGCTTACTCACATTCATGAAATATCGGCGTCTTATCCACTGTTTTCCTTTATCTTTGTGACGTCTTAGACACCACTGCCATAGCATCTTCCATATTCTATAATCTATATAATTAAATGTCTCTTTTGCGCTACTGAAACGATAGTAATTTGCCCAACCTCTAATAATCGGATTTAATTTAGAGATGAGCTCATCTGCTTTCATCTGTTTGTTTTCTGAAATTACCATCTTGATATGCTGTAGATGTCGCTTGACTGACTTCTTAGAAGGTCTTGTCAAGCACACATTCCGAACTTTACTATAATGTTGACGGATATTAAAACCAAGAAAATCAAATCCATCATCTCTATGTACGATTCTCGTTTTAGCTTCATTCAACTCCATTCCCCTTTCATTAAGAAAGGTTCTGAGAGTTGGCAACACGTAATCCACGATTCTCTCTCTTGATGGTACCGTTACCACGAAATCATCTGCATACCGAATCAAATTAAGTCCTTTATTCTCTCCTTGCCGATTGGATGGAAACGTATAATTCCCTTTGGAGTTTTCCATCCCAAAAAGCCGTTCCATGCCATCCAATGCAATATTTGCAAGTAAGGGACTAATAACCCCACCTTGCGGCGTACCCGACTTTGTTTGAAAATACTTACCGAACTCTATTACTCCCGATTCAAGCCATCTCCTCACCGTTTCCCGAAACACGGGAACTCTCTTAAGCAATGCATCATGATTAATATTATCAAAGCATCCTGAAATATCAGCGTCCAGAATCCATTCACTCTTCTTTTGAGTTCCTAAAACCCTAATAGAGTGCCAGATTTGCCAAATAGCATCCATGCATCGTCGTCCCGGTCTGAAACCGTGCGAATGTGGTTCAAACCGTGCTTCCCATTCAGGTTCCAATGCTAATTTCACGAGCATTTGCATGACTCGATCTTTAATTGTTGGAATCCCTAAGGGTCGCTTGTCACCGATATTCTTTGGAATGTAAACGCGCCTAAGCGGTTTGCACTTATAATTAAACACGTTGGTTTGACGAATATCCCCAGCCAATTCTAACCGAGCTTTAGGGGTTACATAAATCAATCCGTCAATTCCTGGCGTATACTTGCCTTTATTATCTTGCGTGACTCTTCTAACTGCCAAGAGCCTCGCAAAATGTGATCTGACAAGGAGTTTCTGAAGGTTTTTAACCTTCGCCCAGTCCTTATCACGGGTTGCTCGAAAGATCCGTTCTTGAAGCCGTCTTACGTGTCGTTTAGGCGTATCCCATTGGATACTATCCCAATCTACCACACGTCTTTTGTTCTGTTCAATGCTTTCACACATCGTCTAACTTCTCCTCCAGTTAAGATTTCTCAATATGTTTCTTTCGTTGAGACCTGCTTAGGAAGTCAGCACCCTTTCGAGTCGGGTATCTCTATAGTTAGTACATTACTATAGCCCTATTCATACCATTACAGCATGACCTTCGCTTTTTCCAGCATCCTCTGCCCACTAAGCCTTCCCCTTTCCTCACGGTCAGGATACCATTCCACATAAGTGTATGGGGCTAAATTGGGTTTACCAAGTTCCTAATGTCCGACTTTCAATAGAGCCCTTAGGGAGGTACTATCCCCCAGTTGCGCTATGGATGACAAAGAAATGAAAAAAAACCATTTCTACCCGGCAACTCACCATTTTGGTCTCGGCGTATCAGTTATATTTCGCCGATTTTTAATAACGAGGTTTATCGCACCTTCACTATCGTTTCCCATAGGCTCCTTGGCTAGCCCACAGCCCGCTTTATAACTAAGCGCTGACGGTACATTATTCTTACCGCTTCACACACCATCATTACTAATGATGCATGGGTAAGTAGCCATTCTCGGTCATCTCGATATTAGTTTTTGAAAATCACCTTTAAATGTTTTCGTTTTCAAGTCCTATATTCGGACATTAAGCTTTCTTGTCGCACTTTTTTATTTAAATATACTCATAGTCTTTAATTTTTAAATTTTATATACTTAATTGAAAATTACAAAATCAGTAAAGACGACATTAATTTATTTATGGATAAAATAACGAGATTAAATATGGTTCTTTCGAATTTTCCTGGAAAAGTATGGAGTTTTCTGTGGTTCAATTAGCTGGTGTTTTAAATTTCAAATCAAGAGTTAATAAATTAAGTTTAAATTGGAAAAAAAAATACATTTTTATATCTAAAGAGGTAAAATATTAACGATAACAAATAAT
>JAUWHC010000373.1 GCA_030606095.1 Promethearchaeota archaeon
AAGGCACTTATGCCAGCTACTACGTTTGGATAAGGTAGCATTGTATTGATTCCGAGAAACCTCTTTTGGACAGTCTCTCCTCCAATTAGATACCCCACTCCTAACCCGGATAATCCAAAACCCTTACTTAATGTTCTAAGAATGGCTAGATTAGGATAATCTGCGATTAACTTTGCATATGATACATTTGAAAACTCAAAATAAGCTTCGTCCACTAAAAAAATGATGTTTTCATTTTCTAATATCAATTCTACTTCGTTTTTATCTAAAATTATATTTCCAGTTGGGTTGTTAGGGTTATCTAAAATTATTAGCGTTGGTTTTTTTAACTCATCAATTATCGGTACAATTGAAAATTTAAATTCAGGTTCTTTTAATCTTACCTTTAAAATTGAAGAATCAATCTTTCGACAGGTCGCATTAATTAAGAAAAATGACGGATCAGCGAGAATAATTTGCCTATTTTTCGAAAAAAGATAAATAAATTCTTTAAGCAAGATATCAGATGCAGAACTAATAATAATTGAATTTTTAGGAGAATTCGTATATGTACTTAATAAAGATAATAATTCGTCTACTTTACTTTGAGGTGTATATCTATTTAAAAATTCTATGCTTTCTTTGATAGGATCGGTAATCTCTCTTGGGAGCTTTATAGACCGTTCGTTTCTATCTAATCTAACTAACATACTTCATACCCTAATTGATAAGAATCGCTTTTATTATTCGTCTATTTTTTTTTTATAAATTAACTATCTTAGAAATTAAATGCTTAACATTCAATTTCTATTATTAGCTCCTCCTTGTATCCGATTATTACTTTTGCAAGTCCTTTAAGCATTTCATCGGTCTTAATATCGCCAGTATCTACCATTAAACATCTTAAACCTTTAATTTTTTCTTCAGTTGAAACTATTTTAATATTCTTTTTTCCAATTTTTTTTAGAATTTTAGGAGTAATCTGCTTATTGCCTCTTCCAAAAATAAATCCTTGCCCTCCTATTGGCGAGACGATTATTTTTACCTTTTTATATTTATCCAAAAGATCTAAGATTCCACGTTCATTTAAATCTATCCCAATGATCTTATCGTTATAAAGAGCATCTACTCCAAGTAAGCTTTTTGTTAACTTCAACTGATCGGTGATTGCTTTTACTGTTGTACCAGGTCCAAGTAAATATAATGTATTATCTTCTAAATTTTCAATAACTTGTTGAGCAATTTCATGTTTATTTTCTTCAATGGATTTTCCTATTTTAGAACCATCTTTTCCAGCCTGTAGAAGATTTATAACTTTAGGAACAGTTAAGTATCCATATAGTCTTGAATCTAAAATTCCTTCTCGAAACGATTCTTCATTGATATCTAAAACCTCATTTTCTTGAATTTCTACTATTTCCTTTATAAATTTATCAACAATTTCGGCAGCAGCTCTAGGGTTAATGGCAAAAACAGAGCTGAACATTTTAACGCCAGAAGGTATTGCTACAACAGGTATAGATAAGCCAATGGCATCGTGAATATCTCTGGCTGTCCCGTCTCCGCCACAAAAAATCAATAATTCAATATTTTGTTGTTTCATCATTTTAGCTATTTTTTTTGTATCTTCGGCAGTAGTTTCTTGATTAATATCACCAATTATTTCGAAATTAATGCCAGTTTCTTTCACAATATTAGCGCCCATATTTCCTGGAGCAACTAATAAATGAATTTTACCTTTGGTTTTTAAATTAGAAAGAAAAGAGCGAATTCTGTCAGGGGTTATTGGCTTAGCCCCCATCTCAATAGCTCTCTTAAATGTATCACCATCAGTTCCTTTAAGTCCTACACTTCCACCCATTCCCGCAATAGGATTTACAATAAGTCCAATTTTTTTCATATTGACATATTACCTTTAAATGTTGTTAAAGTTTTTTCGATTATGATTTGATTTTAAAAGTTTATTTCCTAATACAAACAACATAATTTAAGATTAAATATTTTTATAATTTTAAATTTAATAATTAGAGGAGAAGAAAATATGCTCAACAATAAAGAATTACTTGAACTTCGAAATAAATATGTCCCACAAGCTGTTTATAATACGATTCCATCGTTTATCAAAAGTGCACATGGAGCTATGATGAGCGATGTAGATGGTCATATAATGATTGATTTTGCAGGCGGTATAGGTACTCTTAATGTGGGTCATTGTCATCCTAAAGTCGTAGCCGCTCTTAAAGATCAAGCAGAGAAATATATCCACACTTGCTTTCATGTAGCTATGTATGAACCATATATAAAACTTGCAAAAAAACTATGTGAAATAACACCTGGAGAGTTCCAAAAAATGGCAATGTTTGCAAATAGCGGAGCCGAAGCTGTAGAAAATGCTATTAAAATAGCTAGATATTACACTAAGAGACCTGGAATTATTACGTTTGAAAACGCATTTCACGGAAGGACATTATTAGGCATGAGCCTTACTAGTAAAGTTAAACCATATAAGTTTGGATTTGGACCTTTTGCGCCAGAAATTTATCGAATACCATTTGGGGATGCTGATTTATTTAAAAACTTTCTAATTGACCAAGTACCACCAGAATCAGTTGCTGCAATTATTGCAGAACCAATACAAGGAGAGGGCGGTTTTATTACGCCTCCGTTAAACTTCTTTCAAAATATTATTGAAATCTGTCGAGAAAATGGGATATTATTCATTGCTGATGAAATTCAATCTGGAATGGGTCGAACAGGAAAAATGTTTGCAATTGAACATTGGGATGTTGTACCTGACATTATAATTCTTGCTAAAAGCTTAGCAGCAGGGTTACCTTTAAGTGCTGTGGTAGGACGAAAAGAAATAATGGATGCCCCCCATATTGGTGGATTAGGAGGGACTTATGGGGGAAATCCCGTAGCATGTCGTGCCGCTTTAGCGGTTTTAGAGATTTTTGAACAGGAAAATTTACTTAAAAAAGCTGAAAATATTTCAAAAAAAATCGAAATATATCTCGAGAGCTGGCAAAAGAAATTTGAAATTGTAGGCAAAATTAATGGGATTGGATCAATGAGAGCATTTGAGCTGATTGACGAAAGGACTAAAGAACCAACAAAAGATAAAGCAAAAGAATTAGTACATATATGTTATCAAAAAGGTTTAGTAATTCTTACTTGTGGTAAATTTGGTAATATCATTCGAATGCTTATGCCACTTGTAATCACTGAGGAACAATTAGAAAAAGGATTGAAAATTATTGAAGAGGGTCTTCAAATTTTAGAAAAGAAATCAGCTCCCATTTT
>JAUWHC010000110.1 GCA_030606095.1 Promethearchaeota archaeon
AGTAGTATATCTAATAATACTATATACAACAATGACAACGGTATATTTTTAGGATACGATTGTAATGATAACACGCTTGATAAAAATATCATTAGAAATAACAACAAAATAGGAGCATTTACGGGGAATTTATCGATGAAACCTCCTAATTCTGGTAATATTTTCTATACCAATATCTTTTTTGAAAATGTTTTAAATGCAATGGATAACGCGACAAACAATCAGTGGGATAACGGAAGTTTAGGTAACGATTGGGACGATTATATTGGTTTAGATCAAAATGATGATGGAATTGGAGATACGCCATATTTAATTCCCGGTACAGCTGAAAATCGGGATAATTTTCCGATTTTTGATGACGGTCTTGAGGATTTTCCTCCTAACATTGTAATTCACGCACCAATACCAAATGAAACTTTTGGAGAAGTACCTCCCACATTCAACGTTACAATTACGGATACTAATTTAGATAAGATGTGGTATACTTTAAATCTAAGCACTACAAAATATTTTTTTACAACAAATACATCAATCGATTTAAGTGCATGGAATGAATTATCAAATGGTTTTTTAATCCTTGCATTTTACGCAAATGATACTTCAGGTGGTTATAACTGCAAAGAAGTTATTATAAAGAAGGAGATAGCTCAAGATTTACCACCAACCATAGTTATACATTCACCTGGAACGAACGAGATATTTGGCGAAGAACCTCCAACATTTAATGTAACAATTATGGATACCAACCTAGATAAAATGTGGTATACGCTTAATCAAAATAATGAAAAATATTTTTTCGTATCAAATACTTCTATAGATTCAAGCGCGTGGAATAGCTTATCGGATGGCTCAGTTACAATTAGTTTTTATGCCAACGATACTGCAGGAAATAGCGCGCATCAAGAAGTCACAATCGTAAAAGATACTTATACTCCACCACCAGAACCAGAAATTCCAGGATATAATCTCATAATTTTAATTTTAGGGATATTTGGCATCTCAATTGTTTTTCTTAGAAAAAAAAAAATTTTAAAAATTGAGTAAATTTTTAATTTCAAATCTTTTTTTTTTATTTGCTTCCCAAATCTTAATTTTAATTACGAAGAAAAATATTTAAAAATAGGAAATAGGAAATAAGAAATAAGAAAAATATCTGGATTCAAAAATTAATTATAAATTTTTTTCCAAGATTTCAAGCATATCTTCTTCCAGGGTTGATTGAGTTTTGGGACCCTCCACGATAACATCCAAAAATTTGCCATTCGAATTAAAGAAATAGAAAGTCGGTATTGCTTTCAAGTTGAATTTAGAATTAACTGCTTCTGGAGGTGATCTCTTTTTATGCCATATTGTTTCACCTGGTTTATGTAAAGCGTTAACCATAATTCCATATAAAATGTGGAAAGTCACATCTTTGCTTTTCATCAATTTTACAATTTTAATCATATGTGGTACGTTTCTGTTGCAATCTGGACACCAATCAGCACCTAATGCGACAATTTTTAATGACTCTTTCTTGCTTTTCAAGAAATCCTTAATTTCTTCTAACACATCTGTTTTTGGTTCGTAGGTTTTATAGTTATATGCTATTTTATCTCCAAATTCTTTTAAGTAGTCATCAGGAGACATTGTAGGAGATATAAGATCGTTCCATTTTAAATCATTCATATTTATTAGAACAGTTTCTTTTTTTTTTAAAATTGTTTTATAATCCATAATTTTTTACTTGAAAAAGCTGAAATTATAAAATTAAAGGGAAAAAATGATAAATAAAAAATGTGTTTTAAAATCCCGGTTAAAAATTAAATATTTCTTTATTTAGCATCAAGTAGTTTGCTTAAAAGAAAAAGAGCGCCTTATTTATCAAGTGGATCTCCATGTGATTATTCATTAATTAATTTTTTTAATAAAAATAAGGCTCCTTCTTTATCTAGTGGAGAATTGTTATTTCCACAGCGAGGACTGAGACAGCAACAAGGACATCCATCAGACGATTTACAACTACAAGATTCAATTAATTTGAAAGAAAGATTTAATAGTTCGGTTAAATTGAAATAAAGTTGTTCTGATATTCCAATACCCCCCCTATACGCATCGTAAACGTATATTACAGGTTGTTGCTTCACGGGGTCGAAATCTATAGAAACTCCACCCAAATCCCATCGAGAAATCTGGGCTAATGCTGGTGCCATAGCTATCATAACATGTTCAATTGCGTGAATGGTACCACCTAAGTCGAAACCTTTCAGTTCTAACTCTTTTTGGAATTCGAAAGGGATCGTAAACCAAACTGCTTGGGTCTCAAACTCAATAATAGGGATGTTCTCTAGCGGATGGCGCGAAATAATTTCCTGTGTTAACGTATCTATAACTTTATAAGAATAGTACTCGTGCTCAACTTTTACTCTACCGTAAAATTTCTCAATATCGTTATTTGGACCTGTTTTTCTTTGAGCTTGAATTTCGAGTGGCGTTATTTCAGTGTGTTTGAGCGATTGAGTGTAAAACTCAACGTCAGCTCTTAAAATCCTTACAATTTTTTCTTCGAGATCTAGGTCTTCCACTACATAAGATTCAGCTTCATAGAGGTACACGGCTCCAGGATGCAAGTCCCGAAACACATAGCTTTCATCTTCGACTGTTAAAAGTTCATCTTTACCAGTTCTTCTGAGAATTACTTTATAACTTTTGTTAGAAAGAGCGTTTAATCCATACTTTTCGTTAGGGTAAAATTGTCCCCTCCAATAGTATTTGTCTCCTCTTTTCATCAGTAACTTATCTGAAATTAAATCTTCAATATAAACTTTAAATAATTCTTTTTCTTCTATGCCAAATTTTTTATACTCATCGATATTTAGTGGAATCTCTTTAGCGGCGCAACAGAGGTGGTTCTTAATGATATATTTATTTTTTAGCGTTATAAGAATTTCTTCTTGATTTTTTCCAAATAGCTGATCCGGATTATGAACATAGAATAAATCCAAGGGGTTTTGCATAGGTATGAAAGTTGAGATTGATAATTCAGAGCCCCTACCAGAACGGCCTATTTGCTGTTTAAAGCTTGATAGGGTCCCAGGAAAACCAGAGCAAATAGTGGCATCTAAAGAGCCTATGTCTATACCTAACTCGAGGGCATTTGTGGAGCTAATGCCTAAAATCTTTTTGTTCTTAAAGTTTTCTTCTATTTCTCTTCTTTTAGTTTTACTAATGCCTGCTCTATAGCTATATATCTTGTTCTTTAGCAAAGGTAAAGTTTTTCTTGCCCAAATCGCTTGTAATTCTGCCATCTTTCTTGAAAGAGTGAACGTTAAAGTTTGGATCCCGCTCTTATATTTTAAGTGAGTAGTAAATAAATTTTTAGTTTCTTGATGGGCAGATCTATACTTTTCTGAGACTTTATCGTAAGGTAAATCCCATAAAATAACTTGTTTAGCTCCTGATGGAGAATCGTCCTTGTCAATAACAACGAACTCTTCGCCAATTAACTTTTCACAAAATTCTTTTGGTTTATTTATTGTGGCACTTGACAATATCCAAATTGGTTTAACGTCGAATGTATCGAGAATACGTTTTAAGCGTCTCAATAGCAACGCATAATTGGAGCCAAAAATCCCTCTATATATGTGAATTTCGTCTAGTATAATATATTTTAAGTTATTACATACCCTTCTCCATTTTTGCTTAAACCACGGTAGATAGAAATGCAATCCATAAGGGTTTGTGATTATTATATTGGCATTTGTTAAAACTTGTCTTTTTTCATTTGGGGAGGCATCACCATCGTAAACGCCAATTCTGTGTTGTTTTATATTTATGTCTGCTAAAATCTTTTTTAAATTCATATACTGGTCTCTAGCTAATGCCTTTGTAGGGAAAATATATAGCGCCGTGGATTTCTCGTTATTTAATAAAGAATCCAATACGGGTAAGTTGTAACACAAAGATTTTCCTGAAGCTGTAGAAGTTACAACGACGGTATTTTTTCCTTCCCTGATAGAATTAATGGCATCTGCCTGGTGGCGCCATAACTTTATGTTGTTGTTATTTAACCACCGTTCTAATCTTTTCCTTAATGGTTTGTCTAAATTCTCAAAACGAGCTCTCAATTCTGGAATGTGTTTAATGTGAGATATTTGACCGCAATAAAAATCTTGAGACTTGATAAACTTTAGAAAATCTTCAAAATCAACCATAGGTTAGTTCAAGAGAATTAATGAAATATATTAATTAAAAATTTCAAAAGATAATTGGTTTTATAATTTATATGATATTAAAATCCATGCTAATGTAAATAAAACAGTATATTTTTTGCCTACTAAAATATAAAAATAATTATCCTTTATTGTGATCAAAAGAATTCTGAATAAACGAATTATATTTCATTTGAAAAATGTCTGATTCTAAATGGGATAAAGTAGAATTTCAAGATTTTATAAATAAGTATAGCAAGAAAATAATCGTTGATAACGCGTCTATTATATTATATACGAAGAAGGATAAGGAACACGAAGCGTTTAACTCGTTGATAGCATTTTTCTTTATAACTGGAGGGTTGTTTATTTTTATTGCTCTATCAATTATTTTTAAGTTTATGGAGTTTAGTTTAGTTATATTTATCGCAGTAATCGTCGTCGCAACTGCCGTTGATATTGCTTTAATTATTATTTACCTCCGCTCTTATGTACAGATCAAACCTATAGAGAATTGGATGGAAGTTTATGAAGGAAGAACTCAAGGTGATATAGTTTTTTATTGTTTTGCTTATTATCCGGTGTTTTCAGGAAAATGCCACCCAAATAGAGCAAAAAATTTATTATACAAATTATTTCAAGAAGAGCTATTAAAAAGTAAGGTAGACATCACCCAAATTGAAGTTTATTTACGGCTTTACTTAAACGATCGCGATAAATACGAAGTAATTGGCTATTATTTTCAATACGCTGAGGGAACTCCATTTAAAAGCGAAAAAATTGATAGAAATTCTTGGAAATTTTTCCCTTACGATAAAACTAAAGACGATAATTTTCTTGCGATTGCTAATTGGGACCACCAATTTGAATGGCGAGACGATTTAGAATTAGATTATGACAAACTACATAATTACGCACCTTGGATTATCCAAAAATGGGACGAATTTAGCTTAAAACCCCTAACAAAGGCTTTTAAAAACGATTTTAAATGGGATTTGAGAGGTATAGAATCCGTCCCTAAGTTAAAACCTTGGGAGCCTAACTTTGAAACTACTACTTACGATAATTTTAGAGCATATAAAGATTTACAGCTAATGAACGACGCTATTGAAAGAGTTATTGGTAAGGATATAAAAATAGAAAAGTTAAAAGATATTAAAGAATACATGTTAGAATTTAAAGCTTATTTAAGAGATTTAGATTTTTAAACATCTTTTTATTGTTTTTATAGATATTTAGAAATTCTGTAAAGAGTTTGTCGTAAATCCTTTTATTATTGGAATTAGGCGTAAATTTATTTTTTATTTTTATAAGTGAATTAGCTTTTGAAAAATCTTTTAATACGCCTGATCCTACCAAACCGATTATGGCTGAACCCCTTACTGCTACTAAATTTGGATTCTCCATTTGATTGATGTTTCTCTCTAAGACATCGGATATCATTTGACACCATACGTTTGATTTCGCACCACCGCCAACTAAATTTATGCTTTCACTTTTTCCTATTAGCTTTTCTACAACTGTTAAAGCCCATTTTATATTAAAAGCTACACCTTCGTATACTGCTCTTAATAGATTTGATCTATCGTGATATAATCCAAGATTATAAAATCCCCCTCTAACATTTGGATTATTTAAGGGACTTCTTTCTCCAAACATCCATGGTGTAAAAATAAGATTTTGTGAGCCAACTTTTACTTTTTCTACAATTTCATCTAGATATTGATAAATTTTTTCCGGATTATCTTTATCTCTTTCCATCTCATCTTTAAACATTTGATTTAGAATCCAATCAAGACAAGCAGTACCAGTTTCTTGTTTTGAGATACAAAGATAGTTATTATCAACAGAACTAATTGGACCTGTGTAATGAATAAGATCTTTCACCCTCTCAGAAGTGTGTGCGGCAACCCAATCCGAAGTCCCAAGACATATTATAATTTGTTCGTTTAAAGCGCCTGAACCTATAGCAGAAGCGATTATATCACCTGAACCTACGAAAATAGGAATACTTGATCTTAAACCAAGCTCTTGGGCAGCTTTATTTGTTAATTCTCCCGCAATTTCGGTTGATTTTTTTATGTTAGGGAGCTTTTCCTTATCAATTTTAAATTTCTTTAATATTTTAACAGACCAATCAAATATATTAGGATCAGTGTTCATTAACCATGAAGTGTGTCCCAAATCTCTTGAAGTTACAGCAATATTAGTACATTTATAAATGATATAATCTTTAACGCTTAAGAATTTAAAAGTTCTTTTATATATTTCTGGTTCATTTTCCTTTATCCATAAAATATGAGAAATAGGATCCTTTCCATTAATTCCTGGGGCACCAGATGTAGTTTTAAGAAACATTAATAATTTTTTCAAACCTATTCCAGAAATTTTAATTAGTCCTTTTGTGTGTTTACGTATTGTTTCTGCGGCTCTAGTATCAAGCCAATTGATGCAGTTCATTAACGAATTTCCTTCAGAATCTATAGGAACCGTACAATTCATCTGACAACCTAAGATTATTCCCAGAATATCCTCGGAATTTATATTATTTTGTTGAATTAAATTGGATGTAGTTTTAATAAAAGATTTCCAATAATCTGCTGGATCTTGCTCTACCCAACCCAGTTTTGGATAATAGAGGGGATAATCTACTCTAGTTTGATGTAAGAGATTTAATCTTAAATCATAAAGGGCAGCCTTATTACCTGTGGTTCCTAAATCATAAGCTAAAATATATTTACCTTTCAAGATAGTTCATTTCGTTTAAAATTGTTTAAATATACAAGGATTATATAATAGATATATATGTAAATTTTATAAGTATTTAGAACATAAAAGGAGAAATTATATTGGAATCATTACAAACAATTAAAATTCTTAAAATCGAAACCAACAAAATATTTTATGATAAAAAGACTGAGATTTTATCTATCTACATTTTTGATTTTATCTTTATTGGAAATTATAAAAAGACTACAAGGATTAGTAAAATTTTAGACGATATCTACAGATCGCTAGAAGATACACAGTTAAAACGAGAAGATGTTTCTTTCGTTGATTTCGTTACATTTACCACTATATCTGAGAAAATCAAATTAAAAAATTTAAATTTAATCTCCAAAAAAGAAAAAGAAATAGATAAAAAAGAAGAAGCTGTTAAGAAGGACGAAAAAAGCGTTAAATACGGGAAAAAATTAGAAGATAAAAAATTAAGCAGAGAGGTTGAAAAACAATTTCAAGTTCAGGAAAAAAAAGAGCGCTTGACGATTGCTCCCAAAGCTAAAAAAAGAAGCAAAGCAAAGCAAGCAGAAACTGTAATGTATGAGGCTGCTGACGAAGCTGAACCTGTAATTTATA
>JAUWHC010000116.1 GCA_030606095.1 Promethearchaeota archaeon
CGAAATTAACCGCGACGAAGTTTTTAAAGATATAATTTATTGGCTTAATTCTCACATGTAATCTTTATATCTTCTAATAAAAAACTTTTTTTTATTTCAAAATTCTAATTTCGACAATAAATATTTAAAAATTATATTTCACCTTTTTTCTCTTCGCAACATAATTTAATACAAATACTTAAAATATGAAGGATATAGAATGAATACTCTTCATTATCTTAACTTTTGCAATTTTTCAATACACACGAATACACAACATTTAAATATAATAATACACAACTATTATTTAGAATACACAAAAAAAAATTAAAAAAGAAACAATTTGGAGGAAAATAAAATGAATTACAATAAAAAACCAGTTTTAGAAGATATCAAATGTAAGATATATTCCCACATTTTAACAAATTCTTATATATATTATTAAAAATTAAATTTTTTTTTATATTTTTTATACACAACATTTTACGATTACAATTAAAATAAAAACAAAATAAAGTTAGAAATAAAGTACAAATTTAAGAAAAAAAGAAAAAAAAAGTGGAAAATTGAAAAATGTCATCAGAAGAATCAGAAGAAAATAATTTTAAAAGGAAAGAATCTAAAGAAGAGGAAACAGAAGATTATGACCAACTCAGACAAGAATATCTTTCTGAGAATGAAAGAAAACGCATTGAAAAACAATTAAAAAGAGAAAAGGAAAGAGAAGAAGAAAGAGCGGAAAGGGAAAGAGAAAGGATAGAAAGAGACATGGAGAAGCTTTCAGAACAATTAGAGAGATTAGATGAGCGAGCAGAAAGATTTGACGAAAAATCTGAGCAAACAAAAGAGAAAGCAGAAAGAGTTCGAGAAAAGGCTGAAAAGCTAAAAGAAAAGGCAAAGAGGATTAATATTTCCGTTTCACCAGAAATGAGCGAGGAATGGAAAGATTGGTCCAAAGAGTTAGGTTCTTCGGTATCAGAATTAATAAGAAAATCGATGAAATTCGTAAAAAACAACATCGGGGACCTTAAGAAATTAGATGTAATAGGGGAATCATTTGATAAATTAGGTGAAAAAATTGAACTGGCAGTTAAAGAATCAGGTATAGAAGAATTAGGAGAGGATATTAAGCGTGAATTTAAAGGACCTAAAGGTAAACCTAAGACCCGTGTAAAATATACACCTAAGAATGATAAAGAACGAGTTAAAAAGAGAGTTAGGGGTTTGATTAAGCTACAGAAAAGATTACCGATTGATAAACTTGCTCAAGCACTTAATAGAGCTAATGAAGATGCTGAAAATCTAATTTACGAATTAGTAGACGAAGGTATTGAGGGTTCGATAGAAGAGGGCGTATTTAAATTTACGAGCACCCCTGAGGAAGTAATTTCTAAAATTAACGACTTAATTGATATGTTTTAAGGGTGAAAGAAAAGATAGAAGAATTAGCAAATCAAGCAAACCAGAAAACTTTTAGAAGTTATTTGATGTTTTGGTCGGGCCAATTATTTTCTTTGTTTGGCTCGATGGTCGTTTATTTTGTAATTATATGGTGGATTACGGTGGAAACTCAGAGTCCTATGTATCTGGCAATTGCTTCATTTTTGTTTATTATTTGTCAAGTAATCGTCATGCCAATTGCAGGGGTACTTGCTGACAGATTAAATAGAAAAGTAATAATTCTCGTTGCGGACTCGTTGCAAGCAGTTGCCACTTTCATTTTGCTCGTTTTATTTCAGTTGAATCTGGCAAATATATGGATTGTTTTTATCTTTATTAGTATACGTAGCGTATTTCAAGCGTTTCATTTACCAACGGTGAATTCTATTATACCAATTATGGTTCCAAAAGAAAGTTTGTCTAGAATTAATGGAATAAATTTTTTATTTACAGGAGTCGTACAGATTATTGCACCATTAATAGGAGCAACTCTTATGATTTTTTTACCGATAAATGCAATTTTATGGGTTGATATTATAACTTTTTGCATAGCTGTAATCCCATTAATACTCATTAAGATTCCATCAGTTAGGAATCCTAAGGAAATGGTTGAAAAAAATTCATTTATTAAGGAATTTAAACTTGGAATTAGAACCATTAAGGCTATACCTGGATTAATTACGGTAATTTTCTATTCAATGTTGCTTAATTTTCTAATAAGACCAATGAATACTTTGATGCCATATTACATTAACGTTATTCATGGTGGTTCTGCGACGCATTTAGCAATAGTTTTAGTATTTTTTCAAGGTGGTATGATTGGTGGCGCTCTTATTACTTCAATAAAGAAAACTTGGAACAATAAACTGAGAGTTATTTTTGGTAGCGTTATTATTACTATGATTGGATATGCGATAATGGCTTTTGCTCCTGCAGGAGAATTCTTAATAATAGGTATGGGTGGTGTTGTGATGGGTTTAACCTTGCCAATTATAAATTCTTTGTATCAAACAATTATGCAAACTGTTGTACCTCCGGATAAGATGGGTCGGGTTACTTCCATGGACCATTCATTATCCATGTCAATATCTCCAATTGGGACATTAATTTCAGGACCCTTAGCGGAAATGTTAGGCGTTGGTAATTTGTTCTTCTATTGTGCCTTGCTCGGGATAATCGTAACCGTATCAGTCTGGAGTTTTACAGGTATTAGAACTGTAGACTATGAGACAAAAAGCGAATTAGATGTAATTACTGATAAGATAAATAGCATAAAAATTTAATTTTCTTCAATATTCTCTTCTTCTGATTTTTTAAAGAAGAAAATTGTGTAGAAATTAGAATTTAAATATTTTTTTTTTTCTTTCAGAAAGGACTTTTTACAAATCCTCCATCCGCTTGAATAGTAGTTCCCGTAATATAACTAGCTTTCTCAGAGGCTAAAAAAACTATTAAATTAGCTAGTTCCTCGGGCTTTCCTAATCTTCCTAAAGGGATTTGATCGGTCCACGCTTTTTTAACTTCTTCTTCGGATTTACCCGTTTGTTTTACTGTTGCATTAATTAATTCTTTCATTCTATTTGTAAGCGTCGGACCAGGGCATACAACGTTAATTAATATATTATCTTTAGCGTACTCGTTTGCTAGCGTTTTTGCAAAACCCACAACTCCAAGACGAATTGTGTTTGATAAGACTAAATTATCTAAGGGTTGCTTCACCGAAACTGAAGTAATTGCAATTATCCTTCCAAACTTCTGCTGCTGCATGATTGGCACAACCAATTCAGAAACTCTTACGAAGGAAAGTAGATTTAAATTAATAGAATTTTGCCAATCGTCTTTACTGATCTTATTAATTGGTGCTGAGGGTGGTCCACCTGCGTTATGAACCAATATATCTATTCGTCCAAATTCTTTTATGGTTCTATCTACTAAAGATTTAATGTGTTCTTCATCGTTTAAATTAGTAACTACTGCAAGAATTTTATTGTTGAGGTTATTAAGACGGGATTTACTAATCTCGTTCTCGGCATTTTCAAGATTTTCCTTAGAGCGGCTACAAATTATAACATTTGCTCCTTCGCTATAAAATATCTTAGCGCATGCTAGCCCTAATCCTTTACTTGAGGCTAAAATCAATGCAACTTTATCTTCTAAACCTAAGTTCATTTTTTTTGCACCTAAAATTCCTTGTTTTGTAATTTATTTAATTAGAATCGTTTATGTAAATGCGACATTTTTTATAAAAATCATCGCACCTCTTGCAATTTTCTGCTTGGCTGCAATTTTTAGAGAGAGGGCATATAATTTCTTTTTGCTCAAGAGCTATTTTGACTCTGTGTAATCTTTTTTCAATTTCTAATCTCATGATTTTTTTGTTATTATTAGCTAACTTGCTCTGATAATGCAACTTCAAGATTAAATAAGGTAGTTATGTAATAAATAAGTTTAAGAAAAATATAATTCGGTACAAATAATGTGTTAATAAGGAGCTGAAAAAAATGTTAAAATTAATCTGGAGTTAGTTCGTCCAAATCGCTTAAATCCAGTCCAGAGTCGAAGGATTCAGGTATATCTGATAAAAATTCGTCTAAAATTTCCTTTAATTCGTCTCCTGAACGCTTAAGTATTAATCGAATTAAACCAATATTTATGTCAGGATCTGAAATAAGAGTTAGTACGCCTTTTGGACCACAACTTGAGGCGAAAATTTTACCGCCGAGGAATTCTGACGTAACAATCTCCAAACCGCCTAATTCCAGGTTCTTACCTTGTTCCTCTGACGCGCAGAAAACCGCTGACGCTATTGCGCCAATCCCGTCGACATCTGCTGGGAAATAAGAAAACTTCGAAACGCTCGCAATTGTTAAACCAGTTCTATCGACCAAAATTACTTTCTTGATTCCACTTTCGGATTTTATTATCTTCGAAAGAATATTATCAAAACTTTTTGTATCAATTGACAATTAATACACCACTCTTATTTTAATAACTTATAGTTATAATTATATTAGATTTTTAGATTTAAAATTGTTATTATTATAAAAAAAGTATATGTTTATAAAAATATGCTTTTCTCTTATCGTTTTCAAATTAGGCGAGGGAAAAGTAGGAAAAATAATTAAGCATAGAAAATCATTATAGGAGATTATTTTCTTTAACAATTTTTTTATAATGATCTCTTTCCCGTCTTAATACTTTGATTTCCTTTTTAAGATCTAAAGATTGATCTTTTACTTTCTCTTTCTCTTCATCTATACTTGAGATTTTAGATTTAAGGTTTTTGGCATCAAGTTTTAAATTTGTTATCGTGTCAATATGGATTGAAATCTGGTTTTGAGATTTCTCTACTTCATTTTTAAAATTTTTAATTTCTTTTTCTAGGCTTTCTATTTCAGAATTTAAACTAATGTTAATAGTTACTAAGTCTTTTTTTTCTTGAAGCATTATTTCGGCTTTTTTTTCAAATTCTTCTTCTCCTGTCAATTTTCCCGTAAGTTCTTCGATTTTCCTCTCTTTTTCTTTTAAGAAGTCATCTCTTTCAATTATTTTCTGATTTAATTTTTTTACATCGTTCATTAATTTAGCGTTGTTTTCGTTAAGATCAGCCATTTGCTGGCTCCATTTCTCTAGCTTTATGTATTGTTCGCTTATTTCCTCTTTGAGAGATTGAATTTCCTCGGTTTTTTCTGTATTCTCCGACATAAGTTCGGTAAATTTTCTCGTTATTTCCCTAATTTTACTCTTTTTTTCTTCTATTAGATTTTGAAGTTCAGTAATTTCCGCTTTTAAATCTTCAAATTCTTCCAAAATATCTGCACTACTAACCTCACTTATCTGTTCTTCAACAATTTCTCTCTTGACATCTATATTTTCTTCAGTATCTTGTTTTTCTTTTTTTTTATTATTAACAACAATCACGCTTGTTTCTCCCTCTATGATTTCTTCCCAATAGGAAGTTAATTCTTCCTTCTTTAACATTTCATAATATTGACCTAAAATATCGTCGAAATTTAGCGCTTCCCTTTTCGGTAATAATTCGTGGCCAATCCGTCGCATCATTCCTTCAAACTCGTTAGAAAGAACATCATCTTGAGATATAAAAATAATTATCGCGAAATTAGGTTTTCCCACGTAATGTCTAAATGAAAATCCCGAATAGAAACTTGCTACGCTAATCTCGTCGTTTAGTTTCATTTCGACGTAATTAGGTTCCATCTTTTTGTTCAGGTGGTGTTCGACTAAATCTTTTAAGAGAATTGGGGTCACTCCTAAGAATTCACAGATATTACTTGGGAACTGCGTATCTATATATGTTTCAGAATTTTCTTCAAACCCTACAATTATAATACCTTTCAATTTTCTACATCTTCACAAATTAGTTTTAAGAAATTTATATCTCTAAAACAAATCACACGTTTCTATAAAGAATAATGTTTTTCACTTTATCTATATTTCAATCTAAATTTAATTTAAACAATAAGAAATAATTTATTTCTTTTAATATCTTTTTGTCTGATTATGTAAAAAATAAGCCAAAAATTAGACTGTCTTTTTTAATAGGGGTAAATTGTTGAATTCCTTTTTTTAAGTAGGTATTTATTGTAGTAGTTTTTTCACTAATTCTCTAAACTCTTGTACTTTAATTGGTTTAGAAATGTATTGTTCGAAGCCAGCAGCTAATATCCTTTCTTTATCGCCCTTCATGGCAAAAGAAGTAACAGCAATAAATGGAATATTTTTGAATTTTTCTAATTTTTTTAATTCTGAACAAATTTCTATTCCATTCATTTCAGGTAATTGAATATCCAGAATAACTAAATCGGGATTACTGGATTTAATTAACTCAAATCCTAAATCTCCCCGAGTTTCCTCAAAAATCTCGATATCCGGTATCAATTTTAAAATAGCCCTAAATAATTTCATATTTTTTTCGTTATCCTCTACAACATAAACACTTTTCATAAAAACCTCACTTTTTCGAAAACACGATTTTTTATTTTGGTAAATGTAAAGAGTGAATAATCTAATATAACCTTTTTATTTAGAAATGTTTATATGTATCATTTTATATCAATTATTTAAATTTACTTTTTTGCAAAAATCAACATTAGCATAAATTAAAACAAGGCTTTTAATATGGCTATTGGAATTGCTTTATTTAGTTGGGATCAAAAAATTGGTTCCGTGATTGATGAAAAATATCCTAAAAACTTCGATTTAACTGCGGATCTAATAAACAAAATCTACATGACTTTTGCGTATAGCGAAGACTTTGAAAAAGAAGAATTAATTGAGACTAGCTATAAAGAACAGACGATCCTATCTTATTGTGATAAAACCAGAGTAGCTAATGTAGGATATGAAATCATAACTCTTATTTTGGAAGAAAAAGAAAATGTAAATATTTTCAAGATAAAAAATCAGTTATTAGAATTTGGAAAAAATACATTTAAAAAAGAAAAAAGCGAGCGTAATCAATTTTTTCTCGATAATGCTGGAAGTTTTTTTGAAAAAAGTTCAGCAAAGAAAATCTTGTTATTGGGACGAGCTGGTACGGGTAAAACAAGTATTAAGAAGATAATATTTGAAGGGGTGGATCCGAAAGAATTGTTATATAACCCTCTTGAGCCAACGCGAGGTATAACACCTTCTGTTTATTCATGGTTAGATTTAAAATTAGGTTTATTTGATTCTTCAGGACAAGAATTAAGCTTTTTATTAGAAAACGAAGAGGACCGCGAACATATTTTAGCTTTTGAAAATACAGATTATATTGTTTATTTATTTGATTACCCAAGCTGGATTTCACAATCTCAAGACCTTATTACCGAAATTCAAAAAATTCAAAAAATCCTCAAAAAAAAATCTTTTAGTACAAAGCTATTACTATTCTTTCATAAAATTGATTTAATTGGAAAAGATATTGATAATAAAATTATAGATGAAATTTCAGCTAATATAAAAAAACATTTTGATTTACCACTTTACTTTACAAGTATACATCCTGATTTGATTTATAGTTT
>JAUWHC010000040.1 GCA_030606095.1 Promethearchaeota archaeon
CCAATTTCGCTATTTGAAGGCTCTTGAGTTAAATGGATTTTTAAACCTTTCAAGCTTAAAAAGCCAGCCAATAATCTGCTATGCGTTGAGCTTCCAGAGCCGTCAATGCCATCAAAGACAATAAATAATGTTTGTTGCATCGTTTATTTCATGCTAAATTATTATTTGAATCTATAAATATTAATAGGAAAATATTGTAATTTCTCTATATATTATTAATCATTTGAATTTTAACTAATTTAGGTTTTAAGGTTGATAAGCATTTTCTCTACTTAAAGAGTGAAGTTATATAAATTAATTAAATTTTTAGTACAATCATAACCATTAGATTAAAACTTTAAAGGAAAATATGTATTCAATATCTTAATACATTTGCATTAATAAGTTAATTCAAAAAAAAATTAAGAAGATAAGTATGGCAACAAGAAATCCCACAGGATTTTGTCCTAATTGCAAACAAAATGTTTTATTAGTTAGAGAAGAGATAAATTGGCCATTAGCAATAATTTTATTGTGTTTTACGGCAGGAATTGGTCTTATTATATATTTAATAATTTATTATAGCAAAACTGAAGATCGCTGTATTCACTGTCGCTCTCAAATTACAGCAATACAAGCCCCTTACGCCCAACCTGCGCAACAAATAGCTCAAAATGTTCAAAATCCATATCACTTTCAGATTGAAACTCAAAAGCAGCAAAAAAGTGAATATAAAGTTAGTGAATCGATTGAAGGTGTTAAAACCATACAACCGAATTTCTGTCCATTCTGTGGAGAGAGCTTAGAAAATAAGGACGCAACATTTTGCCCACATTGTGGCACGAAAGTTTAATTTATTAAATAATTCCCCATTAAAAATATAATCGACATCTTATACTAAATAGATCGTTTTCGTGGATAGAATAAATATTGGGGCTTTTTTCTTTTCTCAAGTATGTTTTCTCAATTGATAATATTTTTTGTACTCTGAAATAGATTCTATTGTCAGTTACCCATATTTTATCGACCAAAATATTAAGAATTCCAATGTTTCCAGCACTATAGACCTGAAACGATGTCAATTTTTCCATTGTTGAACTCTCAAAAATAGTTTCATATACTTAGATTTAAACTTAGTTTTTAATAACCTCACGGATTTTAAAATTGAAAAATGTAAAAAAATTAGAGGCTCTTTTAAAAATTGGACTCCAAATTTTTTTTAATCTCTTGATGTCAACTTTAATTAAAGAATAAATAATATTACTGAAAATAGATAAAGGAGGTAAAAAAAAATTACAACAATGTATTGCTCTAATTGTAAGACAAATGTTCTTACAGTAAGAGAAGAAATTGATTTATGTTTGGTAATTATTTTATGTATATTTACCGCAGGGTTTGGATTACTTATTTATCTCGCAATTTACTACGATAAAAAACCAATTCATTGTGTTCACTGTAAAGCTATTTGCCGACCCAATTTATCGGAACAAACCAATAATCATTCAACTCTAAAAACTAACGAAGTTGAAAGTTATCAAGAGGTTAAACTTTACAAAGCAAATGAGCCCGCAATTGAAGAACGTTCCAAGTTTTGCCATAACTGTGGAGTACAACTTTCTGAGAGAGAAGGGTTAAAATTTTGTGCGTTCTGTGGTACAAAAAATAAGTAAACATTTATTTTTCATTTTCTTTTTTTTAAAATATTCATAAATTCATAAAAGTACTTGTAAGAATTCTCAAAGTAATCATCTTCTTTAGAATATTCTAAGCTTTGAGAAAAAATTTCACTAAAACCTATAACATTTTTTTCTTCAATTATTTTCTTATATTTATGGAGCAATTTTTCGAATAAATCTAAGATTTTAAGAAACTCTTTATTTTCCATTTGGATTTCTCCAAACATTTCCATTTCTCTCTGGATAATACTCTCTGCAAAAACTTTTTGGAGCAAGAAAGTAGTACCTGTGTATCTAGTTAATTCATTCAAAGGTTCATTAGTACTTCTAAGAAGATTTAGAAAAAGAATGTTCAACATATGTGGTACGCCTAAAGTTAGAGCTATTCTCTTATCGTGTATCTCTGGTAAGGTTTCAGTAATTATTAGTCCATCAAATTTAAATAAATTCAATAGTTCATTAATTAATTCATCGTATTGGTCAGTTCCTCCAACTTTTAATACCATCATAAAATAATTTTTCATATCTTTTATTCCTGGACCAAACATGGGATGTAGTGAAATGCAATTTACTGGAAAATTATTTTTTATTTCTGTCAGTGCTTCAAAAACGGCATATTTTAAAGAAGTAATATCAAAGACTATCGCATTTTCTTTCAAAAAGGGTGCTATTTTTCTTATCATATCAGGAGTAGAGCTTATTGGGATTGAGATCATAACAATATCGGCGTTTTTAACGCTTTTTTCAAGCGATAGCTCGTAATTAACACCCAGCTCTATTACTGCTTTTTTTAATTTATCTTCGTTTCGAGCAAATAAAGTTATAGCAAAACCATGTTTTTTGAAAAATCTTCCAAAAACTTTACCCATTCCACCAGAACCGCCAATAATAGTAAATCTTTTACCCAACATTATTTTTTCCCTAAAAATTCAACTACTTTTTCTTTCATTAAGTTTAAATTCGGTTTTTTACCAGTCCACCATTCAAATGCTAAAGCGCCTTGATTGACAAACATATCTAATCCACCTAGTGTTTTGCAACCAATTTTTCTAGCTTCTTTTAATAATCGAGTTTCGAGAGGATTATATACGATATCAAATACAAACAAATTATTGTGTAGTATTTCCTCAGATATCGGCGATTCTTCAATATTTGGATACATACCAAGTGGAGTAGTGTTTATTAAAATATCTACATCATTTACTAAGTTTTTCAGAGTATTTATACTCATATTCTTTCCTACTGCTTTAATCATCGTTTTATTAGTCAAATCCTTAGCTAATTTTATTGCTCGCTTTTCTGTTCTATTAGCTATATATACCGCATCTAATTCCTCTGAAATAGCAAAACTAACTGCTTTAGCCGCCCCTCCTGCACCCAATATTAATGCTTTTTTTCCCGTCATTTCACATCCCGCGTCTAATAAAGCCTTTTTGGCCCCAGATGCGTCTGTGTTTTTCCCTATCAAATATTTTCCTTTATTTTTTATAGTATTAACAGCACCAATCTTTTTAGCAAGTGGGTCAATTTCATCTAAATACGGGATAATAAATTCTTTATATGGAATAGTAACATTTATTCCTTTTATACCAAACATTTTAAACCCTAACACTGCCTTTTTAAGGCCGTTTGGTGGAATATTAAACGCGATATATACATAATCAAGAGAAAGATCTTTAAGGGCAGCATTATGCATTATCGGACTCATACTATGTTCAATTGGGTGTCCAATAACACATAAAACATTAGTACGAGCTGTTATATAAGGTTTTTTTAGCATTTTATTACTATAATTATTAAATTTAAAACTATTAATATGTTTAAGGATTAATTCTGATTTCCCTTTACTAATAAGTTCCTTAAAATACCTCTAAATTATCTGTAAATTTTCACAAAAGGGTATTTTAGGAAATCACAGATTTTCATTAAATTAATTTTTATTGAAAAAGTTCTGAATCTATATTAATCTTTTTTTTTTGGAATTGTAAATGTGAAAGTAGAACCCTTTCCTAAGGAACTATCAAAGAATATTTCACCTCCATGTAAATGGATTAACCTTTTAGTTAAAGGTAAACCTAAACCAGTTCCAGGTATTGAATTAATAATAGGAGAATCAACTCTTTTAAATTCTTCAAAAACTAAATAATAATCCTTTTCTTCAATCCCAATACCTGTGTCAATTACCTCAAACTCCCAAAAATCATTTTTTTCCATGATTTTTAATGTTACTCCTCCTTCTATAGTAAATTTACAGGCATTGCTGAACAGATTATAGAGGATTTCCTTAAATCTAACTATATCAACATAAATTGTGGGATTATTATTCAAACCTTCAATTTTAAAAAATAGACTTTTTTCTTTATACAAGGGTTTTATAGTTGAGTGAATTTGATCTAATAACAATTTCAATTCTATTTCTTTAAATTTTAATATTAATTCTCCAGATTCGATTTTAGATATATCAAGTATATGATTTATTAGATCTAATAAATGTTCACATGAAAATTTTATATCATTTAGAAAATCACTTTGTTCTTCATTTAAAACACCATATGATTGATCTAAAAGTAAATCAGAGAAACCTATTATAGAGTTCAAAGGAGTTCTTAATTCGTGAGACATAGTTGACATGAATTCTGATTTAAATTGGGAATTTTTTACAATTTCCGTCATAAATAATTTTTGACTTTCTAGTGCTTCTTGTAACTCTTGAGTTCTAATTTTTACATCTTCTTCAAGCTGTTCCCTAAATCGGTTTCTTAACTCTTCAACTTTTTTTCTTTCTGTAATATCTCTTGAGAGCCCAAAAAACCCCGTTGCTTTCCCATTTGAATCGTATTTCACAGAGAATGAGGTTTCGACAAAAATTACTTCTTCATTTTTTTTTATTATTTTTAATTCAAAAAAACTTTCAGAGTTCTTATTTTTTAAAAGAGATTGGAGTATTCCCTTAGATATCTCAACAGATTGTTGATCTAATAATTTTTGATAATCAAGTTGATATAATTCTTCTGGAAGATATCCTGTAATTTCACATATAGAACTATTGAAAAAAACAAATTTTCCATCTAAATCTATCTCATAATACCCTTCTTTAATATTTTCAAGAATCTTTTGATATTTTCTTTCAGATTCAAGCAATTGTTGACCACTTTTGCGTAAAAAATCACTAGAACTTTTACTTGAAAAAAAATTCCAAAATTGGATTTCTGGTAATGATTTTTTGGTTTCATATAATTCTTCTTCTATTTCTAACAATCTTTTTTCAAAATTTTTTTGTTTATTTATATTTTTAGCAACATTTAGAATTACTTTTTTTTCATCAACATAAAAAGGGATTCCAAAACCCTCGACAGAAATTATTTGTTTTTTTTTAGTTATTAATTCAAATTCTATATATTTAGATTTATTACAAATATTTTTTATAAATTTAGATAAGTTCAGATTATTACTCTTTGATTTGTCGTAAATTATAAATTCATTCATTGAAAGGTTTCTAATTTCGTTTTTATCTTTATAACCAAGAGTTATTATAAAGTTTATATTGGTATCTAGAAGATTTCCTTTAAGATCATGAACAAATAACAAATCAGGTGAATATTCTAATAGTAAATTATATTTAAGCCCTAGATCAAAATACTCATTTTTATCTTCTATTGACATGAAAGGATTATAGATTTTTGATTTAAATAACAAATATACAATAAATTATAAATATTTAAATCTCATCTATTAGTAAATTATAATAAATTAAAGATTGAACAAATTTTTTTTCATGTAATTTTTCAAATATACATAACTAAATAAGTTAATTTCTGTTTATTATGAAAAAAAAGTCTATTGCTCTTATCGGTTTTATGGCTACCGGAAAAACTACATTAGGAAATGCATTAGCAGATTATCTTGGAAAGGGTTACAAATTTATAGAAACCGATCAACTAATTATAGAGATGGCTGGTAAATCAATCCAGAAAATATTTTCTGAAGATGGAGAAGAAAAATTTAGAGAATATGAGATTGAAGCGTGTAAGAAGGCAGCATATTTTAAAAAAGCTGTTATATCGTGCGGGGGAGGAATTGTTTTAAACAAAGAAAACATTGAAAATTTAAAAAAAACCTGTCATATCGTTTTATTAACAGCTAGCCCCAAAGAAATTTATAATAGAGTAATGAAAGATGGGAAAGAGACTAGACCCGTAATCGACAAAGAAGATCCAATGAAAGAAATCGAAAGCGCATTGAAACAAAGAGAACCTTATTATAATGTATCAGCAAAAATTGTTATTGACACCACAGGCAAAACAATTGATGAAATCTCAAGGGAGATCATTGAAAAAACTAATATTTGAGAGAATAGAAAGAAATTGAAAAAATTTGGTTATAAGCGTTTTAAGAATAAAAAACCTAATACGCTCCTTAAACTTAGTGAGGGCGGCAGGAAAGCTTTTGAAGAGTATCGGAAAAATTTAACGCAAATTCTAGGAAGTATAAATAATTAATTTAATATATTTTTAACATGAGTCTATTTACATTTTCACTTCTATTTGTAAAGATGACATAACGCAAATTTATTGTAAAACCTAAATTTAAATTTAAAAAACCTATTATTTGTTCAAAAAACCTTCGAGAAAAAAAATGGCAGAAACTAAACGAACCAAATGTGAAAAATGTGGAGAAGAAAATCCTCGAAAATTACACGAAGAACCCGATAAAACACAGGTACTCTATTATTCAATGCAGGGGGCTCCAGTTTATAAAAAACGAATTAAATGCGGTAGTTGCGGTAATGTATTTGATAGAGAACAATAAATATAATTTCTTATCTGTTATTAAATAATAATTGATAAGAGTTTCTTATTCTTTTCATATTTAATTATAAAAAAATTTGCATTAATCAATTCATTATGAGCAATAAATCACATCCTATAATTGTAGGAGCTGCTCAGTTCACACAACATAAACACACTCTTGATCCGCTTGATCCGCTAAATCTCATAGCTAAAGCATGTAAGATAGCTTTAAATGATGCTGGAACGCCTAATTTAAAGAAGTTCATTGATTCAGTTTATATGATTAATATTAAAAGTTGGTCTTACGAAGATGCTCCAGAAGAACTTAGCAAGATACTCTGTTTAAAACCCGAACATAAAGTTTATTTACCTGATGGGGGAGATAGTCCTCAGATGTTAGTAAATAGGGCAGCGAAGGCTATAACTTCTGGAAAAAGTCAAGTAGTCCTAATTACGGGTGGAGAAGTCTCTTACTCCCGATACAAGGCAAAAAAGGGAAAATTTAATTTAAATTGGCCTCAATGGAAGGCTCCTAAGTATATGGAGGGTAAATTGTGGAATGGCATAAATGAATTTGCAAATAAATATAAGTTGAAATATCCTCCCGTTACATACGCCATTCTTGAGACTGCCGTACGCGCTGCTTCAGGAAGAAGTTTGGAAGATCATAAAAATCATATAGGTAAGATCTTTGAAGATTTCTCAAAGATTGCATCTAATAACGCCCACGCTTGGACCAATTGTTCTTATTCTGCTAAAGAAATTATAACACCCACTCATAGTAACCGTTATATCGCTCATCCTTATACTAAACTTATGTGTTCTAATGTATTTGTAGATCAATCCAGCGCGTTAATAATGACAAGTAAGGAAATCGCTGAAAAACTCAAAATTGACCCTAAGCTCTGGATTTATCCAATGGGGGGGGCAGACTTTAAAAACATTTTTAATATTACTCAACGTCCAAAGCTTTATAATTCACCCGCAACAAAAGAAGGTGCACATCTAGCGTTAGAACAAGCCGGACTTAAACTTGATGATATTGATTTATTTGACATTTATAGTTGTTTTCCATCTATTGTAGAAATCATTAAAAATGAATTAGAGATAAAGGAAGATGATCCTCGCCCATTATCAATTACAGGTGGGCTTCCATATTTTGGTGGTCCATGGAGTAATTATTCTTTACACGCAATCGTTTCTGCTGTAGATCTTATTCGTAAAAATCCTTTATTAAAAATAATGGTTGTAGCTAATGGAGGATATAATACAAAACAGTCCTTTGGTATTTACGGTACTGAACCACCTGTTTTATTTTGGGGTGAACAAAATAATACTGAAATACAACAATCAATCTTAGTAAAACAATTACAAAAACCTTTAGAACAAGCTAATGGAAATCTTACTATTGAGGGATATACAATAGCCTATGATCGAACTGGAATGCCCAAACAAGGGATAGTAATAGGAACTCTTGAAAATAATCGTCGTACTATAGCTTTTATTAATGTTGTTCCAGATATTTTAATTAAATTAGAAAAACAAGAACTCGTTGGTCAAAAATTCCCCGTTTATTATGACATTAACCTAGATCGAAATGTCATTAATCTCAAGAATTGGAATTAAATAATAATTGATGAATTTCTCGTAAAGTTTTGATGTTAATTTGTCCAGGAGCTGTTTTATCTCTTAGAGAACCATATGTCCATAATGAACCAAATTTAACACAAATAATTCTGGAAAAAATCCCCAATTCGCCCATAGCAAAACATACTATCTTTTTGCCGTCTTGTGAAAATGTTCTACAAATTTTTAAAATGTTTAAATTATCCTCGAATTTTTGAGGAGTAAATATTAATTTAAAGATACTTTCATTTATTTTTCCTAAATCTACATAGCACTCATGAACTAACTTGTCTTTAAGCTCATCTAGAAGAGTAATTATTTCTTCATATGTAGGAGTATCTTCAAAATCATGAAAAGAGAAAATTAAATCTACATTGTTTTTGTAAGCTAAATTTGTAATTATTTTCAAAATCTTAATATCAGACTTCATTTCTAAATCCAAATAATTGGGTTTTGCTTCAACCAATAACTTCAAAATTTGTAATCGTTCATCTTTATTAAGATTATATTGACCTCGCTCTTGAATTCTCCTAAAAGTAAAGATTATTGGTATTTTAGGAGTGATATAACTCAACAATTCTGTTAAAAAGGAAACAGTGATAAAATTTACTTCATTTATGTAATCAAATCTAAATTCAATTAAATCAGGCTTTTTTTCTAGCGTTGTTTCTACTAATTGTCTATTGGTATTAAGATCATCAGATTTAATTGGAATTGCAATACATATCTTATATTTCATTATAATCCTATAAAAAAAATTATAGTAAAAATAAATTTACACTTCGAGTATCTTTTTAATATCCTTCTCGGTTAATTCTAAAGTATTTTCAGCGTTTATCTTTCTCATCAACTTTTTCTTTTTGTAGTATTTTATTATTGGTTTTGCGTTCTTTTCGTAAGTATCTAACCGATTTTTTAAGGTTTCTTCATTGTCGTCGCTCCTTTGTTCAAATTTAATTTCAGCGCCACATTTATCGCAAATACCTTCTGTTTTTGGTGGAAGAGTGTATATATTGTATATCTCCCCACAATTTTTACAGCTATATCTACCTAAAATTCTTTTTGTAATGATATCACGACTTACATCTAATAAAAGGAATAAGTCTATTTCTGTTATCTCGGTTAAAGCTTCAGTTTGGGTTAATGTTCTTGGAAAGCCATCTAATATGAATCCATGTTCTTTCACATCTTCTTTACTTAGTCTATCCCCCACCATATCAATAGTTACTTCGTCCGGAACTAATTCACCCTTATCCATATATTCTTTAGCCTTTAAACCAAGGGGCGTTTCATTTTTTAAATTTTCTCGGAAAATATCCCCAGTGCTAATATGTGGTATATCAGGTAAAACTTTCTTTATTTGAGAAGAGAATGTGCCCTTTCCACTTCCTGGAGGCCCGAATAGAACTACTCGCACTTTTGATTTCAATTTAATCATCTCTTATAATAAGCGAATATTATTTTTTATTAATATTAAAGAGTATAAGTGAATTAAATAACTTTCTTAAAATATTTACCAAAATTCACTAGGATATTATTCCGTTACAAAAGGATTATCTACATTTTTAATTAGAAATTCAACTCTTTTCTTTTCTTTAATACTCAACAAATTCGAAAATTTACGAACAATTGAGGTACCATAATAACTATTTCCGAAAAAAGTATTTGATTTATTTATTGTATTAATTAATAACTTTTCGCCCCCCATATGGAAATATAACGAAATATCGTTGATGATTAACACTGGAGTAGGGCTACTGTTATAAATTTTTATAATTTCATATATTTTTTTAAAATTATGACAAATGTTGCTATACATTTCATTTTTATTCTTAGCATTCAGACGGGGGGGAATAATCTCTCCTATTAATTTAATGTTATTACATTTTACGCTATTTTCAAAATAATCTTGAACTCTTCCACCTATCTTTAAATCGTTAAAATAAGTTAATTTTGGAGCAAAATCTAATATGCTAATCTCTTTAGGGTCAACTTTTTTGCATTCTAGGAGAAATTGAACAAAATTAGCAGTATATAAAGTTTTACCGGTATTCGTTTCCCCATAGATAAGGGTTTTCTGACCAATTAAATTGCCAAAATTTAAGTCTCTATTAAATTTCATAAATTTTTTGGAATAATTTTTTTTTGTATTTAGTAGAACCTATCTCTTGAATACCCAGAGCGCTTAAGAATTTTTAAAACTATGAAACCTAGAGCAGATCCCACAACAGAGCTCAGCATAAATAACCACCAAAAAAATAGTAGATTTGCTAGTGTAAACCCTTGAATTAAAGCTGTTATGGTACCACCAATGAATACTGTACCAATTGGTTCTGTAAATGCGGCATATTCAACATACTTTGGTTTTTTTTTCCATAAAATATGAGACGCGATTCCAACAACAATCGCGCCAGATACGCCCCCATGAAAACCATGGATCGTTCCAATTCCAGTTGAAAACCGTAGACTTGCAATACCTAAAGCAGTAATGCTAGAAAAAGTAACTCCTATTAGAACTCCCGTTATTACATTTATTAAATGAGCAAATGGATTTATCTTTGTACCGAACAACAAAAAATATCCAAATGGATTAAGATAGCTTAATGTAATTCCAACAGCCATAAAAATACTTGCCATAGCAACTTTTAAGGTCAAGATTACATCTTTTTCGCTCATTTTAATCAATTTTTCTTTGTTTTATCTATTTTTTGCTTACAATTTAAGCTTTTACTACTATCTGAAAATTAAGTATCTTTAAAATTTAAACCTTATTTAATTAAGTATAGTTGCCTTGTTCTAAAAAACTACGAAATAATCGATTTTTATTGACGAAAGGCACAAACTACTTAAAGGAGTGACATGTGATTATGAAAATTGGAGAAAAGACGATTAGCCCTACGAAAATAATATGTATTGGTACGAATTATTTGGATCACATTGAAGAAACAAAATCAGAGACACCAAAAGAACCCGTTCTTTTTCCAAAAACATTAAATTGTCTGATAGGGGATGGTGAGCCAATTGTTTATCCTAACTGGATATTTAGTAACCGTAAATACAACCGAATTGATTTTGAAGTAGAATTAGCATTTATCATTAAAGATAGATGTAAATATGTGAGCGCAAATCAAGCTTACGATCATATTTTAGGGTATACTGTATTTAACGATATTACTGCACGGAAGATACAAATAAAAGATATAATTTCAAAATTACCTTGGTTTCGCTCTAAATCATTAGATACTTTTGGTCCAATTGGTCCTAGAATTGTAAGTCTTTCTGAAATTAAAGATCCTCACGATCTCAAAATTGAGTTAAAAGTAAATGGAGAGACTAAACAATTATCGAATACTAAGTATTTGTTGTTTAAAGTTCCGGAGCTTTTAGAAAATATTTCAAAATTTTTTACTATGGAACCAGGAGATATTATAGCAACTGGAACACCCGCAGGCATAGGACCAATCAAACCTGGAGATTTGATAGAAGCATCGATCGAAAAAATTGGTACCCTGACAAATAAAGTTGTATTAGAAAAGGAGTTGACTTAAATGGTAAAAATTGGCAATACTAATATAAACCCAACTAAAATTGTATGTCTAGGACGGAACTATTTGGATCATATTAGAGAAACAAACGCGCGCGTCCCAGTAGAACCGGTTTTTTTTGTTAAAACACTTAATACGCTTATAACTGATAATAAACCAATTATTTATCCTAAAATTTTGTATGAAAGTCAGAGCTATAAACGAGTAGATCACGAAGTGGAACTAGCTTTTGTTATTTTCCAAACGTGTAAAAACATCACGGTGGATAATGCTTTCGATTACATCCAAGGATATACAATTTTTTTAGACTTAACTGCGAGAACTATGCAAATTAGCGATAGAAATATAAAATTACCTTGGTATAGAAGCAAAAATTTCGATACTTTTGGACCAATAGGACCAATAATTGTTCCAAGCAGCGAAATTAACGACCCACATAACCTAACAATTCAATTAAAGATTAACGGGGAAACCAAACAATTTTCTAATACGAAACATATGTTGTTCAAAATTCCTCAAATTTTAGAATATTTATCAAAATTCATTACTTTGCAAAGAGGAGATATAATCGCAACGGGCACTCCAAG